>NZ_DCOI01000010.1:0-19408 GCF_002322895.1 Empedobacter sp. UBA1574
CTAACATCTAACATCTAACATTTATAACTCCGCCAAAAATTTCAGCGTATCAATATTATCGGCGTAATCAGTTAATTTAGGAAATTGAGTTTGCCCAAATTCAACATAATTCGGATTATCTTTCATGTCATTTCCAACCACACATTGTATTTGATCTTCATTTTCGATCAAATAATTTTTAACATCATTTATATCTTTATAAACTTCAAAATTTACAACTGCAATTGGAGAATGTAAAGCTGTATCTTTTTTCATTAGAACAAAATTATTGTCTAAAAACTCATCTTTTCCTAATAAAAATATTGCACGATTATAATCGTAATTATTTGCGTATTTAGGATGATTAATCACATCGCCCCATGAAAAAATAGCTTCGAATATTTTTGGTAATTGGGCTTTATCTTTTACATAAAGTTTCGTTACATTTCGGCAACCTAATCCAAAATAAATAAATAAGTCGTTACCCAATTTTTTCAACTCTTCATCAGTTTCCGAACCATTTAATACAGCAACCGAAGTTCTATTTTTACGAATAATGTTAGGAACTTTACCAAAATATTGCTCAAAATAGCGTGCTGTGTTATTGCTTCCAGTTGCAATAACTGCATCATAATTTTCTAATTGTTCAACAGTTTGAATAATCAATTTGAAATTTTCATCAATCGAATACAAATATTTTATCGCTAATTTGATTAATTTATCATCTTTAGACGAAGTTTTAATCAAGGCATTATTTCCAGAAATAACAACAGAAAGCAAATCATGAAAACCAACCAAAGGTAAATTTCCTGCCATGATAATTCCAACATTTTTTGATGTTTCAGCAAATGGATAATCTTTCGTCCAAGCCAATAAATTTTCTTCCGTTAAAGCTTCTGCCCAACTTTTCAAGGCTAACGTAATATTATCTTTTGTAAACCAATTGTTGTAGGCTTCTGCATCGCTCACCGCATATTCAGCTTCTTCTTTCCAATTTACGAATTTTTCTGTCAGTTCCGCGTCTTTAATTGAATCATTATTTATAATAAAATTAAAAAACTGCCCCAATTCGTTAAATGCTGAAATCCTTTGTTCAAATGTCATTTTTTCTGAAAATTAAATGTAATTTTGTAGTTGCAAATGTAGGAAATAAAAAAACAGATACAATGGCTATAATTATTACAGATGAATGTATAAATTGTGGAGCTTGTGAGCCAGAATGTCCAAATAACGCGATTTATGAAGCTGCGGTAGATTGGAAATATTCTGATGGAACTTCTCTTAGCGGGACAATTGTAAACGTAGACGGCGCAACTTTTGACGCTGATGCGGTGCAAGATCCTGTGAGTGATGAGGTTTATTACATTGTTCCCGATAAATGTACTGAATGTAAAGGTTTCCACGAAGAACCACAATGTGCGGCAGTTTGTCCGGTGGATTGTTGTGTGCCTGATGATAACCACGTAGAAAGCGAGGAGCGCCTTTTGAGTAAAAAAGCGTTTATGCACTTAGAGTAAAATCGTCACAACTTTACATATAAAAACCTCTCAGAATTTGAGAGGTTTTTTTTGTTATTTATTTTTGAGTAAAATCCAGCCTTGTAATTTGTTTTTTGTTTCAGAATTTAGTTCATTCCATTCTAAATAATACCAATAAGTATCTGTTGGTAAGTTCATTCCGTTGGCTTGTTTTCCTTTCCAAATAAAATTATTTTCTCCATTGTCTTTGAATACAGTTTTTCCGAAACGATCAACGATTAAAACAGAAGATTTTTCTTTTAATTTAAGGAATGAAAAATCAATTTCGTCATTTTTTCCATCATTGTTTGGCGAGATGAAATTATAAAAATTGGGGATTTCAAATAATATCTCTTTAATACAACCTTCAGCAGTTTGTATTTCGATTTTATGTAAGCCTTTAGAAACATCAGTAAATGTGTTGGATGTCGTCCATTGTCCATTATCTATTCGGTATTTAATAGGTTGATTAGCATTAGTAACATTTACTGTAACTTCATTTTTTGTAATTTTTAATGATAGTTTAACTTTTTCACACGGATCAGGAGGTAGTAAAGTAGTAAATGAAATATTAGAACAAGATATTGCAGGACCAATATTATTAATTGCTATTACTCTTACATAATAAGTCATATTATAAGATAATGAAGTAGAAATAGTATATGTATCAACGTTACCTAAATTTATTTCCAAAATATCATTTCCATTTTGGGATGTTCCAATGATTAATTGATAGGAAGTGGCATTTGCGATTTTATTCCATTTAATTGTCGGATTTAATGAAACATTTGATTCTCCATTTGCAGGTAATGTTGCTGTTGTACAATTTGGAATGGTAGGTACATCCATTGTTTTAAATCTAAAAACAGGACAAGTTTCACGTTTCATTCCTATTAATGTATTTTCTGGGTGTATTTTTACATTATACCAAGTGTTGGGTGTTAAATCGTTTGCTATTTGAGAAAATGTAATAGTATTATTGCTTGGTGTGGAATTATCTAAAACATCAGTTTGAATTGTTGGATCACTCTGATTATCTTCTTGAATTATTAAATTATATTGATTAGCATTATTTATTTTTTCCCATTTAAGACTAGGTTTCAAAATAACATTTTCTTCATTATCATATGGAGATATAATATTTGGACAATCAGGAAAAAGTGTATTGATATCAAAAGTTAATTCATAAGCACCCATATCTACAGATAATCCATAATATCTATTTCTTTTGTCAATATCATGAAAAAGAGAAGTAGCACCTCCTGCGATTTGTTGAAATAAACGTTCACTTCCTGTATTGAAAGCTGGACTAGAAATTTGTAGAGTAAAATCAGAATTGTCATTTACAAATTTAGGATTTCCTCTAATGTTATTTGCGGTAGAGTAATCCTCTACAATATTATTTTGGATATCATTTGTAGCTGAATTATCATTTAATATTTCAGAAGAAATGTCTTTATTTAAGTTGCCTGTTCTCCCATTTATATAGAAAATACTATTATAGATGATATTTTTAGAATTTTGAGCATATACGATAGCAGAGTTAGAATTATTTACAATAGTTGCATTAGTAATCAGAAGATTTTTTTTGTTAAATATAGCACCAGCATAATTAGACGCTCTGTTATTATAGAATAAAGAGCTAATAATTTTAAAATCTGAATTACTTTCATTATAAATAGCTCCACCAATTATTGCTTTATTTCCAATGAAATGAATTCTATTTAGATAGTTTTTAGAGTTTGGTGTGCTATAAATAGCTCCACCATTTTTTCTACTTTCATTTTCTTTGAAATAAATAGCAGTTAAAGTTAGATTACTATTATTATTATAGATAGCTCCACCATTTTCTAAACTTATATTATTTTCAAAATTATAAACATCAGTACTCGAAGTATTATTACCAACAATTTGTTCAATTTTTACATTATCAAGATTTTTCAAATATAAAGCAGCACCATTTGAAGATGAAGAATTATTTTTAAAAGTGGTATTTTCTAAAGTTACTTTATTTACATTTTCTATATAAAAAGCACTACCATTATTTGTAGAATTGTTTATAGCCCTGTTGTCATTAAATTGGACAAAATCGGTTTTTATTTCATTTATATTATTTATATAAACTGAGCTTGTATTAGATAAATTGTTTTCTGCAAAAATAATATTTTCTAAATTCAATGTTAGATTAGGAGAATTAATAAAAGAAGCAGAAGAACCTTTTTCTGTTAATGATGTAGAATTAGCATTTTTAGAAGTGAAATTTTTTAATGTTACTTCTAAATTATTTTCAAACTTAAACAGCTTTGTTGCATTTTGACCATTAATAACCGATGTTGTTTCATTACCAGTTCTTTCTAACCAACCACCTGTTTCTGGATCAATTTCATATATATAACCACCTGTTATTTCAACTTTAAAAAAACCGCGAAAATCAATAACATTCCTAGCAGAGAAATTACCTTGATATAATTTTATTGAAATGTTTGTATTTCTATTAGTTATTGAATTTATGTTATTAGTTAAATTTTCATATGAGATAGCATTATTCCAATTAGCTCCAGAGCCATTTCCAGTAGAAGTTTCTTTTACGTGAATTTGACTATATAATAAAATAGGAATTGTAAAGGTTAGTAATAAGGTTAAAATAAATTTATATAGATTGTTCATTAAATTTTAATTCATATTAGTGTGAATTAAAAATAGGTAATTCTTTTATTTAAAACTAAAAAAAACTCAAGTTATTTACTTGAGGTTTTTTTAATTTTGGGCAATCCCTTCGGGCGGGCTTTTCGTTGCAATCTTTTTCTCAAACTTCGACTTCGTTTAGTTATCAAAAAAGGATTTCCACTTCAATCCCTATTGCATTTTATTAATTTCTAAACTCGAGCTTCGAAATTCGTTTTTTTAAGAATATCTTTTCTTTCTAATCCAAAATCCAATTCCAGCTAATAAAGCAATAATAGCAGTTGGAACAAGTAGATTAATCATTTGCCAAGTAGATTTTTCTTGTAAAACAGTTGTTTCGCTCAACAAAGGAATCTCTAATTTACGATTACGTAGAGCCAAGAAATCAGAATCACCTAATAAATAATCCATCGCATTCATTACAAATGTTTGGTTGGCGTATGTTTTCGGTTTTCCGTCTGGATTATCTGGACGAACCGAAAATTTATTTTCTCCTAATTGCATCGGAATTCCTCTCCACAAAGCATTTTTCAAAACATCTCCGTCCGAAATAACGATCATTTTTCCGTCAGTAGTTTTCGGTTTGAAATTCGGAAATTCTTTACGTTCGTAACGCGAAGCATAAGCCGAATTGAAATTACCTTCTAACAAAACTGTCATCGGAATTTTTCCCATTTTATATTCTTCAGGATTCTCGATTTCAACTTCGTTTAATTGAATATAATTTAAAGCAGGTTTCAAACTTGATTGTTCAGAAGAACTCAATAAAACCGTTTGCTTAATATTTGGATTTTTTAGTAATTCGATTGGATTTGCAAATTGGAATAAAACAGGATCGATTGAACTTGTAATTGGGTTTTCTTCTCCTTTAATTCCTAACTCAAAATAAGGCCAATTGTAATAATTGTAACTTGTATTTCCTGCCGTTTCACCATCAGCCAAAACAATTTGCGCCCCATTCATATCCTTTATAACAGCCGGATGAATGCGAACACCATAATTGAATAAGAAATCATTTAACTTCAAATCTCTTGGAAAAGCAACGATTTTTCCACTTCGGAAAATAGAATCCATTTCAGCATCGACAGTTTCCACAGCCATCATCATTTTTCCACCATTCATGATATATTGATCCAAAACCAATTTATCCATATCAGAAAAAGGTAATGTAGGTTTTGCGATAATTAACGCATCAAAACGTTTCAAACTATCCAAATCAGAAGGTTGTAAAGTAAACGATTTGTTTGCAATTGGATTAAGGTAGATCTCAACATCATATTTTTCTGACAAAGCAGAACCTAATCCTTGAATATTAGCTTCTGGTAATTCGTCATGATGAACGATAAAACCAACTCTTTTGCGCTCAAAATTGGTTGCTTTCTGAATTTTTTCGGCAAATAAATATTCTAATTTTTCTGTTGAAGCCAACGCTAATTTATCAAATGGAGTAGAAGGGTCATTGACCAAAACCTCCATATAAGTCGATTTGTCGCCGTAAGTTAATTTTGCGTACGGATAAACATTCAAAATTCCTTTGTCGGTTTTAATCGGAACTGGAGTCAATTTATTTTGCTCTAATTCGGCTTGTCCTAAATCGACAGGATCAATAAAAGAATAAGAAATATTGCTATTTTTTTCGCGAAGTTCGTCTAATAAAAACTGAATTTCGTTTTTCAAAATTCTGTAATCGCCCGTTAAATCTCCACCCAAAAGAATTTCAATTTTAAGCGGTTGTTTTACATTTTCTACTAACTTTTCTGTTGTAGAAGTTAACGTAAAACGTTTGTCTTTCGTCATGTCAATTCGTGTGTAAACAAATTGAGCGATGATAAAAAGCGCGATAAATGCGATGAAAGTAATTAGATGTTTTTTGTTTAATTTTTTCATGGCACTATTTTTTATTTTCAAGATTAACGATTGAAATTTGATTTAAAATTCCAATCAAAATCAAAAAGTAAAGTAAATCTCGTGTGTCAATAATTCCTTTCAAAAACTGGTTGTAATGTGTAAAACTTCCAATTTTTTGAACATAGAAATCCATCGAACCAAGTAAATTATAAGACGCTAAACTTTCGAATCCATAAAAAATAATGAAGCAAAAGAAAACCGCCAAAACATAAGCCATTACTTGATTCTTGGTAATAGAAGAGGTAAATAAACCAATTGCGGCGAATAAGTTTCCTAAAAAGAAAAGTCCTAAATAGCCAGAAAAAATTGTTCCGTAATCTAATTCTTGTTCAGGCATCAAAAATTCTTGCAACGTAATGATGAACAAGAAAGTTGAAAGCAGACAAAAAACGACAACTGAAACGACTGCTAAATATTTGCCCCAAATAATTTGGTTATTTTTTATAGGTAGTGTAAATAACCACAATAATGTGCCGTTTGCTTGCTCTTCCGCGATTAATTTCATCGTTAAAGCTGGAATCATGAATAGAAAAATCCAAGGTCCGACAAAGAAAAAACTATTTAAAGTTGCATTTCCCGTATTGAAAACATTGAATTCGTTATCAAAAAACCAAAGGAACAAAACCGAAACGATAACAAATGTCGCGGTTGCTAAATAGGCGGTGAAGCCTAAATAAAAATTGGAAAACTCTTTTTTGAAGATCGTCCACATGTTATTTTTTATTATTACGATTAATTAAACGTACAATAAGCATAAGTAGTATACCACAACCAAAGAAACTGACAATTGACCAATACCAATCTCGACCAAAATCTGTTTTTTGAATCACAGCAAACACGATAACAAATAATAAAATTGTTGCCAATTCGTTCATCATTCGCAGTTGAACAGAAGTGTATTTGAAAACTTTATTTTGAATTTGTTTCAACGTTCGCCAGCACCAAAAATGATAAATTAATAAAACACTTATCATTCCCAATTTACTTTTCATCCAAGGCATATGCAGCAAACCTTGATTTTTGTAAAGCATATTCAATCCCATTGTAATCAAAATAACCAAAGCAGGAGCGGTAATTACATTCCATAATTTTTTCTCCATGTAGGTATATTGATCCTGCAAAATTGATTTTTTTGGTTCTTCCATTTGTTGCGTTTCTGTATGATAAATCATTAAACGAACAATGTAAAATAAACCAGCAAAGTAACTTACCACGAAGATAACGTGTATTGCTTTGTATATTAAATAATTATAAGTCATATAGTTATTGTAAACTCTCTAATACTAAATTTTCTCAGCGTTAATTTTCAAATTCAATTGTAATTGTATCGTTTTTCTTCAATCCCATTAACTGATTCGCACCTCCTGATATCGTTGGATTACTTTTGTATAAAGTAACTTCTAAGAATCCTGCCGAATTAAACAAACACAATGTTCGCCCAAAAGCTTGCACTTCTTTGTTAAAATCTTGTACAACTTCGTTGTAATGCTCATAAATAACAGTAATATCGGTCATCGAGAAATCTTTTTGACGAAGCAAAATTTTATATTTTCTGTCTTGTGCAATTTCATCGAAAAAATCTTTTGAAATATTACTTACAACATTCCCAAAATGATCAATATAAATCACATTTCCTATGATATATTTATCATCGCGATAAATTGGTTTCAACTCATTCAATTGTTTCATTTCTGTACGTTTGTTCCCTAAAAGAGCCGGAACTCCGCCACGCGCCAAGTGACATGCAACTGGCACAAAACAATTTTTCATTGGAAATAGACTGTCTATTCCTTCTGGATAAGCAGTGATTTCGTAAATTTCTTCTGGTTGATTTTTTTGACAAATCAAGGATAAAATTCCATTATCTGCACAAATAAAATAATGATGATTGATTAATGCACAAATTGGCTTTTGATAAGGCGTACTTAAGGCATTAATCCCAATAATATGTATAGTTCCTTCAGGAAATTCTTCGTAAGAATTACGAATGATATAGGCAGCTTCAGATAAATCATAAGGATTAACATGATGCGAAATATCTACAATTGTAACATCGGCCAATTCCTTTAGAATTGCGCCTTTAACGCTAGAAACAAAGTAATCTTTGACTCCAAAATCCGATGTTAATGTAATAATTGCCACTATTCTCTAATAATTAGCAAATATATTGTTTATTATTCTTTATTTTTGTGTAAGTGAACCAAAAAAACAATCTCATTTGACAGAAATTAATATTGAATTAGCCGAAATTAATGCTCAAGATTTTTATGGTGCTAATAATGAACATCTAAAAAGAATCAAAGAATATTATCCAAAATTAAAGATTGTTGCTCGCGGAAGAGAGTTGACAGTATTTGGAAATGAAGATGTTCTGAAAGTATTTGACCAAAAAATGCAAAGAGTAATTCAGCATATTCACAAATACAATCGACTATCTGATCGCGAACTCGAAATCATTATGACCGAAGATAATAATGAAATGCTTCAAATGAAAAAAGAAGACGAAATTATTGTACACGGTGTAAATGGTAAAATCATCAAACCTCAAACGCCTAATCAACAAAAGCTGGTACAAACTGTTTACAACAAAGATATGGTCTTTGCAATTGGACCTGCTGGTACGGGAAAAACCTATACGGCTGTTGCATTGGCGGTACAAGCGTTGAAGAACAAAGAAGTTCGCCGAATTATTATGACGCGTCCTGCTGTAGAAGCTGGAGAAAATTTAGGTTTTTTACCAGGTGATATGAAAGATAAATTAGATCCATATTTACAACCTTTGTACGATGCGTTGAAAGATATGATTCCGTTCGAGAAGCTTTCGTCTTATACAGAAAAAGGAGTGATAGAAGTTGCGCCTTTAGCATTTATGCGTGGTCGAACGTTGGACGGAGCTTTTGTAATTCTTGATGAAGCACAAAATACAACGTATGCCCAGATGAAAATGTTTTTGACGCGTATGGGAAAAAATTCTAAATTTATTATCACAGGAGATCCTGGTCAGGTCGATTTACCACCAAAACAAAAATCTGGTTTACGTGAAGCGATTAATATATTGAAAGATGTAAAAGATATCGGATTTATTTATTTGGATGATAAAGATGTTGTTCGACACAAGATTGTTCGCGAAGTCTTGAAAGCTTACAAAGTGAGTGAAGATAAAGAGCGAGAGAAAATAGATATAAAAAAGTAAATCAAAAAGCCAATTGTTTCTAAGAGCAATTGGCTTTTCGATTTAATATTTATGGCAGAATATTAAATTTATTCTTTTAGTGGATTAGTTTTTAAAGTAAAACCTAAAATGTTAAACGCTAATCCTATTGGCAAAATCATTCCTGCAATTAAGCTCATTCTATTAGAATCAGAAAATTCTAAGATTAATAAAATTGAAGTTAATATTAAAACTAATCCCGTTATATATAATATGTTTTTCATTTTATTATAAATTGTAATTCAATCAAATATAATGATTTATTTCTAATTTTTGTAAAAAATATTCAATTCTAAAATCAAGTAAATGTCATTCCAACAAAAGGGGAAATCTAAAATAAACTTATAACTAACAACTCAACACTTAAAACTTTTTCACATCAACCAACCTTTTTGTAATTTGTTGCATCTAACTTACAAATCAAACAATATGAAAAAGTTATTTTCTTTTTTCTTCGTTTTTGTTGGAATGTTTTTTTCTACAAAAATAAATGCGCAAGATATTCGAATCGGATTTCCGCGTATCGAAATCGGTGAACGCCCAGACGAAAATTCTGTGAGTTTGCAATCGATGGATGTACAAATTGAGATTTTTGGAAATTTAGCCAAAACGACAACAACTTTAGTTTTTATGAATTCGTCAAGTCGAAATCTCGAAGGGAATTTAGTTTTTCCTTTGCCCGAAAACACGACGGTTAATGGATATGCAATTGATATTAATGGAAAATTGCGAAATGCAGTTCCCGTTACAAAAGCGCGTGCGGTTGAGGTTTTTGAAAGTATTCAGAAGCAAAATGTCGATCCTGGAATTATCGAAAAAGTAGAAGGAAATAATTTCCGAACTCGAATTTCTCCGATTCCAGCAAAAGGTTCGCGTACGATTCAGTTGTCATATTACCAAGAATTGAAATTGGATAAATCGTCGTATCAATATCATTTGCCATTAGATTCTTCGAAGAAGATTGCGAAGTTTAATTTGACAACAAAAGTGTACAATGCTGCTGAAAAACCGCAATTAATTGAAACGCCAGATGGCTCGTTCAATTTTTCTGAAAATAGTAATATATATGAAGCAAATTTGTCGAAAACAGATTTTACACCTAAAAAATCATTAATTATTAATCTTCCAAAATCGCCGAATAATGTAGAATCTTTTGTTCAGAAAAATGTAGATGGTTCGGTTTATTTTTATGCGAATTTATTGGTTGATGCAAAATCTCAACCAAAAGTTTGGTCAAAAAATATCGGAATAATTTGGGATAATTCGTTAAGTGGTTTGAAACGAAATCATCAAAAAGAATTAGAATTTTTAGATAAAATTATTTCTCAACAAAAAAATCTAAATATTGAAGTTTCGTTGTTGAATATTTCTTTGGAAAAATCGAGATTGTTTCAAATTAAAAATGGTGATTGGTCTGAATTGAAAAAATATTTGGAAAATGTGACATATGATGGAGGAACAAATTATGCAAAAATTCTTCCAACAAATCTGAAAGCAGACGAATATCTTTTGTTTTCTGATGGAATTTCATCTTTTGGCTCGAATATTTTTAATATCGATAAATCTTTCTATACAATTGCGTCTTCGCCGACTTCTAATTATGGTGTTTTGAAAATGATTGCGCAAAAAGCTGGTGGAAAATTTATCAATCTAAATGAAAATTCTGTAGAAAATGCGTTCAAACAAATCAATGAAAGTTCGGTTCAATTCTTAGGAATTATCAATAATACAGCAGGAGAAGTTTATCCAATTTCGACAAATGATGTGAACAATGGAATTTCGATTGCGGGAATTTCTCAGTATCCAAATGCAAAATTAACGATGATGTTTGGACGAAATGGAAAAGTGGAATTCAACAAAGAATTGGATTTGAGTAAATCAACTCAAAATCTTGAAATTAGTAAAATTTGGGCGCAAAGCAAAGTGAATTATTTGGAATTGAATCCAGAGCAAAATAAAACTGAAATTGAAGAAATTGGGAAACAATTTTCGATTGTAACATCGAATACAAGTTTGATTGTTTTGGAAAATGTTTCGGATTATGTAAAGTATAAAATCAATCCACCAGCGGAATTGCAAAATGAATTTAATAAATTATCGAAACAAGGTTTTGAACAAAAAGAAACTCGAAAAGCTGATTTGTTGAAAAATGCAATTGTGAAAGCAAAGGAATTGAAAGAGTGGTGGAAGAAAGATTTTAAATATGTAAAACCAAAATATCCAAAGCCTGTTACGGATTCTATAACTTATTTAGAAGAGACTGCGCAAGTGAATATGGTAATGCCAGAACCAAGAGCTATGGCTGCAATGGAAGTTAGAACTGAAGGAAGTCCAACTACAACATCTAATATGAGAATTAGAGGAGCGTCAAGTTTGAATAATTCTGTTGATAAAAAAATGAAGGATGAATCATCAGCTTCGGTTCCAGAAATTAAAATAGTCAATGTAAAATCGGATAAACAATACATGAAGTTGATAGAAGCGTCTAAAAATCCATATCAAACTTATTTAGATTTGAGAAAAGATTATGCCGAAACACCTGCGTATTATTTTGATGTGGCAACATTTTTCTTTCAGAAAAAAGAAAAAGAAACTGGTCTTAAAATTTTAAGCTCGATTGCAGATTTAGGTTTGGAAGATGCTGAATTGTATAAAATGTTAGCGTACAAATTGAAAGAAATTGAGGAGTATCAAACAGAATTATTTATCACGAAAAAAGTATTAGATTGGCGACCTTTTGATGCGCAAAGTTATAGAGATTATGCGTTGTCGTTACAAGATAATGAGCAATATCAATCGGCTTTAGAGCATTTATATAAAGTATTGACCAACGATTATTCGATAGAAATTGCTAATCGTGATCGAGATATTACGGAGATTATTGTTCCTGAAGTTAATAATTTGATTTCGCTTCATCGAAAAGAATTGAATTTATCGAAAATTAATAAAGATATCATTGTTGATATTCCGGTTGATATTCGTGTGGTGATGAATTGGAATAAAGATATGACCGATATTGATTTGTGGGTGACGGATCCAAATGGCGAGAAATGTTTTTACGGACATCGTACAACTGCGATTGGTGGACGAATGAGTGAGGATGTGACGCAAGGTTTCGGACCAGAACAATTTATGTTAAAAAAAGCGATCAAAGGAAAATATAAAATAGAAACGAATTTTTTCGGAGAAAGACAAATGAGTATTTCAGGGCCAACAACTATTTCGGCAGAGATTTACTTGATGTATAGCTCAGGAAAACAAGTGAAGAAAATGATTACTTTCCAGAATAACAAGCCAAATTCTGGCGGCGAAGGAATTTTGGTTGGTGAATTTGAATTTTAGTAAATGGAAAAGGAATCTTGAAAGAGATTCCTTTTTTTTGCATAACGCATAATTCATCATTCATCATTAATAATTAAACTCACATCCACTGATTTCGATCCAAACTTCTATACTGAATAGCTTCACTAATATGTTTTGAAAGAATAGTTTCAGAATTATCTAAATCTGCAATTGTTCGTCCAACCCTAATAATTCGATCATACGCACGAGCAGAAAGATTTAATTTTTCCATAACAACTTTGATTAAATGCTTCGAATGATCATCTAAATCACAAAAAGTATCCAACTCTTTTGGTCCCATTTGCGAGTTGTAATGGACTTTTGTATTTTCAAATCGTTTGGTCTGGATATTTCTTGCATTAATGACACGTTCACGAATCACAGCACTTTTTTCGCCACGACGTTCTTGCGACAAATCATCAAACGGAACAGGATTCACTTCGATATGTAAATCAATTCGGTCCAAAAGTGGTCCAGAAATTTTATTCATATAACGTTGCATTTCCGCTAAAGAGGAAGTGTTGTTTGGATCATCCATAAAATAACCGCTCGGACTTGGATTCATAGAAGCTACTAACATAAAACTCGCAGGATAATTCACAGTGAATTTTGCCCTCGAAATTGTGACTTCTCGATCTTCCAAAGGTTGACGCATAACTTCTAAAACAGTTCGCTTAAATTCGGGTAATTCATCCAAAAACAAAACACCATTATGCGCCAAAGAAATTTCTCCAGGTTGTGGATAAGAACCACCGCCGACTAAGGCGACATCCGATATAGAATGATGTGGACTAGAAAAAGGACGACTTACAATTAATGATTTGTTAGATAATTTTCCAGCAACGCTATGAATTTTTGTTGTTTCGAGCGCTTCTTGTACGGTCATTTTCGGAAGAATTGAAGCAATTCGTTTGGCTAACATTGTTTTTCCACTTCCTGGAGGACCGATCAAAATAATGTTATGTCCTCCTGCAGCAGCGATTTCCATCGCACGTTTTACATTTTCTTGACCTTTTACATCAGCAAAATCGAAAGGATAATTATTCATTTCACTAAAAAAATAATCATCTAAATTAACTTGATGAGGTTGTAAAATGATTTCTTCGTTAAAATAATCAACAACTTCTCTGATGTTATTAACCGCAAAAACATCGATTCCTTCTACAACAGCTGCTTCGTCTGCATTTTGTTTGGGTAAAATAATTCCTTCGAAACCTTCTTCTTTTGCTTGTATTGCAATCGGCAATGCACCTTTTATAGGTCGAAGTGAACCATCTAGCGATAATTCGCCCATCATTATAAATTTATGGAGTTGTTCAGAATTTACTTGCTCCGAAGCTGCTAAAATTCCAATTGCGATTGGTAAATCATAGGCAGAACCTTCTTTTTGTAAATCTGCTGGCGCCATATTAATCGTGATTTTTTTACCAGGTAATTTCAAATTAGAATTTTTTAGTGCAGCATTTATCCTAAAATTACTTTCTTTTATTGCGCTATCGGGCAAACCAACCAAATGATACCCGACACCTTGATCAATATTAACTTCCACAATAATTGTTTTTGCGGAAACTCCGAAAATAGCACTTGCAAAAATTTTCACTAACATAAAATATTTTTTTATAAATTTACTTCCTTTTTCTATTGAATAAAATAGCTGAGAGGATTTAAGTATTTAATAATTAATTAAATAATACACTTTGGTGTAAATTCTATATGAAAAAAGAAAAATATTCTTTTGAATTTGAACGATTCGAGAGTAAATCTGAGCTTGCAGCAGAACAAAAAAAAGTAGTAGAAGAGGCTTATGATATTTCGTTGAATGCATATGCGCCTTATTCTAATTTCAATGTTGGTGCATCTGTTCAATTAGAAAATGGAGAAATTTTTTCGAGTTCAAATCAAGAAAATGCTTCGTATCCAGTCGGAACTTGTGCCGAAAGAGGTTTATTGGCTTATGTAAATGCAAACTTCCCAAATATTAAGATTGAAAAATTGGCTGTTTCTACGCCAAATGTCAATTATCCATTGCCTCCATGCGGGATGTGTCGACAATATATTTTAGAGATTGAAAAGAAACAATCGCAACCAATCGAAATTATTTTATCTGGAAAAGAAGGTGATGTTTTGGTGATAAATTCTGCTAAAGATTTGCTTCCATTACATTTTACTGACGAATTTTTAGGGTAGCAATTTTGTACACTAAATAGATTAGTTTAAATTTGTTCCAACGGAATTGTGCAATTATGGAAAAATTAACGCAAGAAACGTACCTACAATGGTATCGTGATATGACTTTTTGGCGTCGCTTCGAAGATAAGTGTCGTTCATTATATTTAAAGCAAAAAATTAGAGGTTTCTTACATTTATACAATGGTCAAGAAGCTTTACCAGCCGGTTTTATTCATGCAATGAAACCTGGTGTAGATCATGTGATTACTGCTTATCGTTGTCACGTTTGGCCTATGGCTTTGGGTGTAGACCCAAAACGTATTTTGGCTGAATTATGTGGTAAAGAAACAGGAACTTCTCATGGTTTAGGAGGATCTATGCACGTTTTCAGTAAAGAGCATAATTTTTATGGTGGACACGGAATCGTTGGTGGGCAAATTCCATTAGGAGCAGGAATCGCTTTTGGTGATAAATTCTTTAATCGCGATGGTGTTACAATCTGTTTAATGGGAGATGGCGCAACTCGTCAAGGTACATTACATGAAACATTTAACATGGCGATGAACTGGAAATTACCAGTTGTTTTTGTTTGCGAAAACAATCAATACGCTATGGGAACTTCTGTTTCTCGTACTGCTAACCACGAAGATATTTGGAAATTAGGTTTAGGATACGAAATGCCTTGTATGCCTGTAGATGGTATGGATCCTGTAAAAGTTGCAGAAGCAGCTTACGAAGCTATTGAAAGAGCGCGTCGTGGAGATGGACCAACTTTCTTAGATGTACGTACATATCGTTATAGAGGTCACTCTATGTCTGATGCTGAGCCTTATCGTACAAAAGAAGAGGTGGAAGAGTACAAACAAGAAGATCCAATCTTGAATGTTGAGAATCATATCTTAGTAAACAATTGGGCAACTAAAGAACAATTAGATGCAATTATTGATGAAGTAAAAGTGATGGTAGAAGAATGTGCAGAATTTGCAGAAAACTCTAACTATCCAGAAGAACACGTAATGTATGATTATATCTATTCAGAAGAAAATTATCCATTCTTAGATAAAATCGAAAACAACTAAAAACCATGGCAGAAATTATTACAATGCCTCGCTTAAGCGATACAATGGAAGAAGGAACTGTTGTAAAATGGCACAAAAATGTAGGAGATAAAATTGCTGAGGGTGATATCTTAGCAGAAATCGAAACAGATAAAGCAATCCAAGAATTCGAATCAGAATTTGATGGAGTATTATTATATCAAGGTGTTGCAGAAGGAGTGTCAACAAATGTTGATGAAGTTTTAGCAATCATCGGAAATGAAGGAGAAGATATTTCAGGTTTAATCGGGGGTGGAGCAAAAGTTACGACTGAAGTTAAAGAAGAAAAATCAACTCCCAGCGAAACAAAAACAGAAGAAGCAAAACCTGTTGCAGAAATTCCTGCAAATGTGGAAGTAATTACAATGCCTCGTCTTTCTGATACAATGGAAGAAGGAACTGTAGTTGTTTGGCACAAAAATGTTGGAGATCAAGTTGCGGAAGGTGATATTTTAGCAGAAATTGAAACAGATAAAGCAGTGCAAGAATTCGAATCAGAATTTGATGGTGTTTTATTATATCAAGGAGCTAAAGTGAACGAGCCTGCACCAGTAGATTCTGTTTTAGCAATTATTGGTGAAGCTGGTACTGACGTTTCTGCAATTGTAGCAAACGGAGGTAAAGTTGCTGCACCAGCAGTTTCTACAGAAGTTGTTGATGACGAAAAACCAGTAGTTGTACAATTAGATGTAAATAATAAGGTTGAAGAAACTTCTTCTTCTGATCGTATTTTTGCATCGCCATTAGCAAAAACAATTGCAAAAGATAAAGGAATTAATTTAGCAGAGGTGAAAGGTTCTGGTGATAATGGACGTATCGTGAAAAAAGATATCGAAAATTATCAACCATCTGCTCAACCAAAAGCGGAAGCAAAATCTGAATCAGTTAAACCAGCTCAAACTTTTGTTTCTGGAGAAGATAAAGTGATTCCAAATTCTCAAATGAGAAAAGTTATCGCTAAACGTTTGGCTGAATCTAAATTTACAGCTCCTCATTATTACTTAAATGTAGAGTTGGATATGGATAATGCGATTGCTGCGCGCAAACAATTAAACTCAGTGCCTGATACGAAAATTTCATTCAACGATATGATTGTGAAAGCATGTGCAATGGCTTTACGCAAACATCCAGCTGTTAATTCTACTTGGACAGATACAGAAATTATTCAACATGGAGATATCAATATCGGTGTGGCAGTTGCTGTAGAAGATGGTTTATTGGTTCCTGTTGTTAAAAATACAGATCAAAAATCATTTGCTCAAATTTCTGCTGAGGTCAAAGATTATGCAGGTCGTGCAAGAGATCGCAAATTAAAAGCAGATGAAATGGAAAAATCAACATTCTCTGTTTCAAACTTAGGTATGTTTGGAATCGAATCATTCACATCGATTATCAATCAACCAAACTCTTGTATCCTATCAGTTGGTTCAATTATTCAAAAACCAGTTGTAAAAGACGGACAAGTTGTAGTTGGTAACACAATGAAATTATCTTTAGCTTGTGATCACAGAACAGTAGACGGAGCAACAGGTGCACAATTCTTACAAACATTAAGAATGTACATCGAAAATCCTGTTACAATGTTAGTGTAAGCTAAGATTTAATATATTTTTTTAAAGACCATTCATCGAATGGTCTTTTTTTTGTTATAGATTTTATGAATTTGTATCTTTAATCTCTAAAGTAATTAATTTAATGAAGCAACTAAAATTCTACTTTAATATTTTAAAACAGACAATTGTTGAATTTGGTGAGGACCGAATTATGAAATTGAGCGCTTCGTTAACTTATTACGCATTGTTTTCACTTTCACCATTAATTCTGATTGTAATTTCCAGTGCAAGTTTATTCTTTAAGAAAGATGCTATCGAAAACCGAATGTTTTATGAGCTTAAAAATATTGTTGGTCCAGATGTCGCTTTAGCTGTACAAAATTTTGTTACAAATTCTACCATTTCAGGAGATAGTTCGCTTGCTTTATATATAGGTATCGGAATTTTGATTTTTGGTTCTACAACAATGTTCACCGATATGCAAGATAGTCTCAATCTTATTTGGCGTGTCGAAGCAGTTCCTCGTAGAGCTTGGTTGAAATTTGTAATAAATAGAGGGCTTTCATTTTTGATTATCCTTTCATTAGGAATAGTTTTAATAGCAACAGTAATATTAAATAGTATATTAATGAGTTTTGGAGAAGAAATTTTCAGTCTTTTCGAACTCGATACCATTATGACGAAGACCACAGTTATTCTTCTTAATAATACATTGAGTATTTCAATCTCGATTTTGATATTTTATATTCTCTTCAAGATTCTTCCCGATGCACGTATCAAAGCAAAACAAGCTTTTGTAGGAGCGTTTTTTACGGCGATTCTATTCTTTATTGCAAAATATTTAATTGGTATTTATATCGCAAACTCCAAATATTCTACCATTTTTGGATCGGCAGGTTCGTTGGTTATTCTTTTGTTGTGGATTTATTATGTTGCAACAATTCTATATTTCGGCGCAAAATTCACAAAAGTATTTGCCGAAGCCAAAGGTTACCCTATTATTCCAAAACGAAATGCGAAGCTCAGAAAAGTATCGTTTATTGATTATCAACTCGATAAAAAAGATTATGAAAGTATAGATTAGTTACTAATTTATTTCGCTTCTCGAAACCTCTCCCGAGCCCATAACCCAAAAGTAGCCGCTGCCTATTTGTTTGATTCAGCAAATATTCACCGCCTAATCATTTCATACAGTGAAAATACAAAACTCGAGTGTAATGATTCACCATTTTTTTTCAACTCGAACTGTCAACAAAATTAAAACTCTTGAAAAACAATTGTACTTTTCGTCAGTTCGAGTGAAAATCTCTGATTTTAGTATCGGGAACTTAGACGAATTGCTGTCAACTTTCAACCGTCCAAAAAAAGTATTGTATACACTCTACTGCCACTATGTTGCCTTCATCCTGCCTTAAAGTAGGGAGTAAGCTGCAATTACGAATTGAGGATATGGCTGATTTTTTACAAAACTTAAATCAAAATTATGATTAAAAATATTAGTTTTACCCGTTGTGCATTTTGATTACTAAATAATAAAGTTGTTCATTTGATTGAAAATCAGTAAATTGTTTTAAGCACAAAACATTTACAATGAACAACTTACTTACAAATTATGAAAGAATATTATAAGTTCTACGAAAATATCCACAGATACACTTTTAATTTATCAACGTAGAAGACCTAAACTTTTTGATTTATAACTCATAAATCTTGTCTTAACAGCTAAATTTATGGGTATTGATAGTGAAAATCATTTATTTCGAAATCTTCCTAAAGCGCTAAGTTGTAAAATTGAGCGTAGTATTTACAATCGTAGAAAACGAAGATTATCAGAGCAAATTAATAATATTCGACTCAAATTAGCGAAAGAATTTAATGAATTTAAAAATTGTTTTATCGTTGATATTATGCCGTTGGAAGTTTGTGAAATAACAAGAATTAATCACT
>NZ_DCOI01000007.1:0-47334 GCF_002322895.1 Empedobacter sp. UBA1574
CCTAAGTTAATAAACTATATTTTTAAACGTACCGTTTTTTAGGGAAGATTACACATGTGGAAAACAAAATCAATATCTTGATATAAGATTTGAAAATGAAAGATTAGCAATTTTAGTAGAAACTAAGAACAAATTCAGTAAATGGGATAAGATAAAAATTCAACAGCAATTACAAAATTATGTTCGTTATGAGAAAGTTTATTCAGATAAAAAAATTGTTGCAATATTAGCAGAAACAGAAGGTGATAATATTTGGGTATGGTATGGTCAATCTGTAATAATTGATGATGAACATATTATAAAAGAAGAAACAAAACTAAAAACATTTGAAGAGTATGAAGAAATATGCTTTGGTAAAGTAAATGATAAGATTAAAGTTATAGATTCCATAAAAACTCTTAATGAAAAGTTACATTCTAATGGTGTAAATGAAAAATTAAGAAGTCAATTTGTAGGAACTTGCCTTTTAGCTTTAAAAAATGGATTAGTTTATGAAAATATTAAAGAAACAATCAACCCTAAAACAGGTAAACCTTTAAAGGAAGAGGCTGTTATAATAAATAGTATAAAAGATATTTTAGAAGGTTTACTAACGAAAAATGGAAGTATTAATAAAGCAAGTAAACTAGCTATCTTAAATAACAAAGTTTTAGACGATCAAGATGTACAAAGTCTCACTTATAAAGAATTACTAGATATTCTAAAATTTATTGATATTAATATTATTCCTTTCATTAATGATAAAAATACCGCTGGTCAGGACTTATTAAATTTATTTTTTACAACATTTAATAAGTATGTAGGTAAATCTGATAAAAATCAAGCTTTTACTCCTGACCATATTTGTAGTTTTATGAGTAAAGTAGTTGGTGTCAATAAACATTCAAGAGTTTTAGATCCATGTTGCGGAAGTGGAGCTTTTCTTGTTAGAGCTATGACAGACGCAATGGATGACTGCGATACAGAAGATGAACGTGAAAAAGTAAAGCAAGAACAAATTTTTGGTATCGAATATGAAGCTGGAGCATTTGGTTTATCTTCTACAAATATGCTTATACATGGTGATGGGAATTCAAATGTTGTTCAAGATTCACTATTTAATAGAGGAAAGTGGATTGAAGATAACAATATAAATGTCGTACTTATGAACCCTCCCTATAATGCTACAAAAAAGTTTTGTAATCCAGATTATACTGAAGTTTGGGATAATAATAAAAAAGAAGATCCATCAAAAGGATTTCATTTCGTTGAATGGGTAGCTAAAAAAGCTTCTCCTTTATGTAAAATGGCTGTTCTACTTCCTATGCAAGCAGCTATAGGAAGTAGTAAGGAAGTAAAAGAGTTCAAGAAAAAAATGTTAGATAACTATACATTAGATGCTGTTTTTTCACTTCCTGTTGAAATATTCTATCCTGGAGCGGCAGCTGTAGCTGTATGTATGGTATTTGATTTATCTCAAAAACATGACAAATCAAATAAAGAAACATTTTTTGGTTATTATAGAGATGACAACTTTACAAAAAGAAAGGGACTCGGTAGGATAGAAATGACAGATGAAAATGGAAATAGTCTTTGGGCAAAAACTGAAAAATTATGGCTTGACCTATATAAAAACAAAAAGAAAGTACCTGGTTTATCTGTTATGAAAAAAGTTAATTGGAGTGATGAATGGTTGGCTGAAGCATATATGGAAACAGATTATACAAAATTGGAAACAAAAGATTTTCAAAATGTAATCAACTCATACCTGGCACACTTAGTAAAAGAAGGATATATTTATGAAAATTAATACTGATAACTGGAAATTATTTGAATTTCCAGAAATTTTCAAAATTGAAAAAGGATTCTATAACAAAAAACCTGAGTCATCAGGTGAGGGAACAATCCCATTTTTAGGAGCTACCGATAGCAACAATGGAGTTACAGGGTATTATACAATAGACGAGATAGAATCGGCATCCAAAACAGGAAAAGAACCTAACGAGTCAATAGAAAGAAAGATTTTCCGTGGCAAAGCTATATGTGTGACAAATAATGGATCCGTTGGTTATGCTTACTATCAAGAAAATCAATTTACTTGTAGTCATGATGTTAATCCTTTATACAGAATTGATGGAGAATTCAATATGTATACAGGTTTATTTGTTGCTTCAATAATTATGAAAGATCGATACAAATGGGGGTATGGTAGAAAATGGAGACCAGACAGAATGAAAAATTCTAAAATTTTTCTACCTGCTACGAAAAACGGCAAACCTGATTGGATATTGATGGAAAACTTTACTAAAAATCTTAATTGTAAACCTATTAGTACTAAAATTACAGTTAACAATGAAGATAAGTTACATAATTTACATTGGGAAGAGTTTTTATTACATAAACTTTTTAATATTTCAATGGGTAATGGTATTGACTCAAACAAAACTACAGATTTTGACCCAAAATATAACTATGTATCTCGTGACAGCAATGGAAATGGAGTTGTTGGAGTTGTAGATGAGATACCTGGGCAAATTGCATTTCCAGCTGGTTCAATGTCTGTATCTTTAGGAGGAAGTTTTTTAGGCTCTTGTTTTATTCAAAATGAACCTTTTTATACTGCTCAAAATGTAGCAATATTACAAGAAAAAGAACCATTATCAATTCACACTAAATTATTTATTTCTACATTAATCCGAAATGAATGTAAGATAAAATACTTAGCTTTTGGTAGAGAATTAAACTCGCATATTAGGAAAGATTTTACGGTTAAACTTCCTATTAAAAAAAACGGAAATGAAGCTTGTATAGATAAGAAAAAAATATACTCTGAGAAAGGTTTTGTACCTAACTGGGAACTAATGGAAGATATAATAAAATCTTTACCTTTTGGAGATAGAATATAATATAAAAAATTAACAATAATTTGACCAGATAAAAGAGTTAAATATTAGTTGGAAATTAATAAATCAAACAACTCTCAAAATATATTTAACATAATTTGGTTATAGTGGGCTTGTCCCCGATAGCCCGTAGGCGACTATAACAACAAGTTATGTTAATATAGATTTTGTCCGCTGTTTATATTTAAGTTTCAAGATGGCTTTCAAGCTCAGGAGATGTAAAAGAGATATCTGTTGAATTTGCAGTTATTGTACTTTTTGTAACATTGTAAATCTTGTAAGCTTATTATTTTATATATGTATTTTGATTTTTAATTAATTATATTTTACATTACCTTTTTTAATCCTCCTGTGCTTACATATAAATAGAAGATATATTGATTAACTATTACATAGATTACAGAGTTACAAAGTGTACAATTTTTACAAATACAAAAAACCTCAGCTAATTTTTAGCTGAGGTTTATATTTATTAAAACTGATTAATCCTAATATTATCTACAATTACATTTATAAGGCATAATATATTTATGGAAAGCTTCTCCTGCTGAGCTAAGGTAATTATATTGGAATGAACTCCAATCATAACTAGAAACTCCACAAAAAAGATATGGTGCTCCTTTTGAATCATAATCATTTTGTTTAATAAATCCCACTACAAAATTCTTTCCATCGTAAGTATATCTTTCAACCTTTACAAGCATTGACGAAGAGTACACCGCCAAATTAATAGAGTTTGCTTTATAGCCTTTATCTAAGATAAATTCATAAACATCTTGACAAGATGTGGTTTGTGCTTTTACCAATGGAGTAAAAACAAATAAGATTAGTAAAATAATATTCTTCATTCGTTTAAATTATAAATATTTATATAAGAACCTAATTTTATCAAAACAATATCTATTCAATATAATTTAATGTAGGTTTTTTACGATTTTTTATTATTTTTTCTCCATCTTCTTTACTTAAAATTTCAAAATTAAATCCACCCATAAATTTAGGTGTAACCTTCACATAATAAATTTTTCCCGCTTTGACATTTACTCTAAGAATATCTTCTCCTACTCCTGAGCCTAATGTTGCACCTGCATGTGCAAATTGAGTATTTCCGATAGTATGCATTCCTTCCTTGATATCCCAAGAAAGATAGCTTCCATTTGTAGCATTGCCTATAAGAATATCATCACAAAAGATTGCAACTTTTACTGCTGAACCAGCAAATGAAGGTTTTACTAAATAAATTCTTCCTTCATTATTTGCTAACTCTTTCCCATGTGTAAATTCTACATATTGTTTTGTAGAACTACAACTAACTGTAAATAATATTACAGAAAATAGAATAAAAATTTTTTGCATTTATAATTTGAATATCTAATGAGCCTAAATAGATAATTTAGATTAGAAAAGAAAGCGTAGGCTCGGAACTCTTATCTATCTATAGGGGCTCTGGTAAGCCTTGAGGCATAGATAAGCGAAACCCACGCCCTTTATTTATAAAGGACATGAGAATCAACTTAACCTTACTCCTCATTTTGAATTTACCAGATTCCTATAGGTAAGATTTTCGTTAACGCTTCACGTTAGTTTTACGATATGTTATTGAGACAAATATAAAACAAAAATTGCTTTGTTAACCTATGTTGTTGTTTTTTGATTTGTAAAAAATAAGGAGGTAAAAAAACCTCCTTATTTTCTAATTAAGTTTTGAGTACACCTTACCCGACTTTTTCAACAAACGCTTTACAAGCAGGTTTTTTAATGTATTATCTACGGTCTTAGCACAAACCGAAAGTTTCTCAACGACAATTTTTACCGCTTCTCCTCTTCTAAAATTTTGAGGTAGCAATTCTAAAATTTCAGACTCAGAAGCCTTCAAATCAATTGATTTGTCATATAAACTAGCCGTATCTAAAGAATTTTTTAGTAAGTAAGGCAGAATAACTTTTATAAAATCAATAGCTCTGTCAGAACATTCAAATCTATCCATTTCATCAGAAAATTCTTCGATTTTCTCCAAAACAGTATAGATCATCATCAAACGAAACATCATTATTGCTTGTCGCAACACAATATCTACTAGATTTTCATCAATGTCTTGTACAGCGTTAAAATAACCTTCAAAGAAATTATTAAAATCTGCAAGTTGCTCCTCGTTTAAATAAAATTCACGCTCTAAAGAATTAACAACCTCATATACGTTGAATATATACTCGTTGAGATTATTAATTTCTTGTCTACGATTACCTACGTAAGATCCATCGTTCCATTTTGATCTTTCTGAATAGGTGTAGAACATAATCCTGCTGAACAACCCATTTTCTCTTGATTGTATCAATGGTTTTAGTTGTTCTCCAGTTCCTGAAATAGCCACCGTTAATCTCGGAGTATCACATATAATTTCTGGATAAGATTTACGAGAAATACTAATGCGTTCGTGTTGGAATGCTTTACGTAATATCTCTGAGTAGTTTCCCCACTCCCTCTTTAATACAAAAGATAAAGTATCAGCTTCGTTATCATGAATATAACTCCCATCCGAGAACGAATTTGATAAACTTTCTTGTAATTTTGAACTACTGTTATTCGCTGGAATAAAGAAGTTAGAATTTCTTGTTAGAATTTCTTCTTTTACTTTTTGAATAATTTTCTCTCCAATCGATAACTTAGATTTACCTGTAGCTGCTTGCCCAATAACAAATAAGTAGAGATTTGGAAAGAACAACTCATCTCTATAATAGCCAAATACTTTTGGGAAAATTGCACTAAGATGTGTTAAACTTGAGAGGAGAACGATATCCTTCTCTCGCCCTGTAAAGGTTTCTAATAAAGGTTTTAACACATCAGGAGCCAAGTCAAACACCTCCTGTGGAAATTTTCCATCATCAGGTATTTCAAATGTAACCTCCTCTGTTGTTATTTCCTCCTTTTCTTGTGAAACTTCTAATTCACTTTTTAAAAGCTCAGTTACTTCTTGAACATTACCAGTTTCATCCTTCTCTGTTAAATGTTTTTCTTCTGTTGTAGTTTCTACTACCTTGGTTTGTAAAGTTTGCTCTTCCTTAGTATTAACTTCTTCACTAAAACTGTAGTCATAGCTACTTAATCCTGTTTGAGCCCAACTTCCTAGGGGCGTTTTAATATGATTTAATCTCATAATTTATAATGATTCAGGTTTTTAGTTTAATTTTTTGTTTTCCTGAATTCTTTGACAAATCTAGAGATGATCCAAACAGAACTTTGAAACTAAACTTTTGCTATTTTTTTACTGATTTAGTTTCTCTCTTCTTTTAATAGCTGAACGAATTGATTTCTCACTATCACTATCTATATATTCATCAATATCTTTTCCTTCCTCCAACTTTGTAAATGCTACATCTTTTGCAATAACAGGTATTTGAAAAAGGTGTGAAAAAATACCAATAAATTTGGCTTTTAAATCAATATCTCCTAATCTCTTGTTTAATAAAACATATAATTCTTCTTTAACATCTGTACCATATTTAACAAATCCTTTTTTATCTAAAACTACTGTATCAAAAAACTCATCAATTCCAGATTCTAAAAAATTTATTAACATAGTAATAACGAAAGCATTTTTGATAGATTTTGATTTTCCATAGATTGGATTAAACTTTATTGAATCAAATAAGTCAATAGGAATATGACCTTCTTGTTTGGTCAAGTCCTCTTTTAATGTAATAAAGAATTTTTTTAAGTCTAAAAGCTCTCCA
Organism: Empedobacter sp. UBA1574; assembly: GCF_002322895.1. Taxonomy (NCBI): domain Bacteria; kingdom Pseudomonadati; phylum Bacteroidota; class Flavobacteriia; order Flavobacteriales; family Weeksellaceae; genus Empedobacter; species Empedobacter sp. UBA1574. The sequence goes on from NZ_DCOI01000007.1 coordinate 6,614, forward strand.
TCTATAGAATTAAACTCATCATATGTTGCTTTATGCTCTTTTCTATTTAACCCCTCTATAAATTGATAATTAAAATAAACTCCTAAACTTCTGTAAAATTCTATATCTTCTGAAAGATTATACTCTTTTAACAACAAAGCTAAAAGATTATCGATAATAGCAGGTATTTTGTAAGAAGTGTAGCCCCATTGTATTAGTAGTGTTGACTCTAAAACATCTTTATTAAATACTTTTTGTATAAAATCGTCATTTCCATTTTTTTTATAATTAATTTCTTTTCCACATTTACAATGATCGATAATATAAAGATTGAATACTTCCATTTTTATGTATTTTTTGTAACTTTTGTATTATTGTAAAAATAGTAGTTTAAATATTATTATTGAAAGGCTCAGGATTGTTTTACTATATAAAACCTCTTCTTTATCTCCTGAGCCTGTAATCTACCATAGTAGCTTCTTACAAAAATTACAAGTTTACAAGTTTCCCAATATTCTAATCATTCGTTGTAACATTTCTTCTAAATTTTGAATAATAAGATTAATAAAAGACTCTTTATTATGTTCTACTTGTGCGGTTTCTAAAGCAGAATAGTATTTTAATCGACTGTCAATATCGCCTTTTAAAATTGCAATTGGAAAACCATTTTGTAATAAGATTAAATTCGTTAATAAGCGGGCGGTTCTTCCGTTTCCGTCTATGAATGGGTGTATAGTTACTAAACGTTCGTGCATTTCGGCACTTAATACAACAGGGTGTAATTTGTCTTTATTGTCATTGTACCATAAAAACAAACTTTCTATTTCCTTTTGAACTAAATATGGTTGAGGTGGAACGTGCTTTGCTCCCGAAATCAATACTTGTAAATTTCTATATTTTCCTGCCTGTTCGTTGTTGATTCCTTGTAGAATTAAATAATGAATTTGTAATAAATCTCTTTCCGTAATTGTTTCATTTTGCTTTGCAAGGTCTTTGATATATTCAATTGCATTTTGATGGTTAACTGCTTCTAAATGCTCATTCAAAGACTTTCCACCTATCGTTAAACCTTTTTCAATTACAAGAGCTGTTTCTTGTAGTGTCAAAGAGTTTCCCTCTATCCTATTACTTTCATACGTATATTCAATATCAAGAGCCTTCGTAACCTTATCGCTTTGTAAGTTCCTAAGCTTGTTAAGATGTTGTTTTAATTCATCTAAATGTTCAAATCTATTTTTCATAATTTTATTTTCTTTTTGGTTCAAGTTTCGACCTCAACAAATCTGCTTTCTGCTTATCGTTCATCTTTATATATGTTTGTAGGGTTTTAGTTTGCTTGTGTCCTGTACCAAGTTTCAACGTATCTAAATCAACCCCTTTTCCATAATTAAGCGTTACAAAGGTTCTTCTTGCTGTATGGCTACTTATCATCTGCCATCTCACTTTTTTATTGTCACCGTTGTACTGCTTATTGAGTGTTTCGCATAGTTTAGCAACTTCTTTGATGTACTCATTGAACTTGACATTAGATATCTTCGGAAGTTTATAACTATACTTTACAAGAATTGTTTTTACAACTTTCAGCAATGGAAGAGTTAATTGCTCATTTGTTTTCTGCTGTCGTATAGCTATGTACTCATCGTCAATAATGTTTGATTGATTTATTTTGTTGAGGTCTGAAAATCGTTGACCTGTATAGCATGCAACTAAAAACAAATCTCTTACCTGTTCCAATCTTTTGTTATTAGATAAGTTTAATCTTTCCATTTCATCTATTTCATTTTCACTCAAAGCAATGTTATCTACTTCAATATCCTTTGTTAAAAATCTACTATTATGCAAAAATGGATTAACCTTGATACCTAAATTCTCAATAAAATATAAAACTGTTCTCAAAAATTTCATTTTACGATAAACAGTAGTCGGAGCATACTTCTTTGTCTCGATTAAATACTCTACATATTCATTTCTAAACTTCAAATCAATCATCTCAGTATTATAAATACGCTTCTTATCCTTCTGAAAAACTTTGAAGTTTTCTTTGGCTTGTTTATACTTTTGAACTGTGGTATGAGCTGTTGTAGATTTTATAGTCTCAATGTAGTCATCAAAATAATCTAAAATTGTTTTCTTATCGACTTTCTTAAACATTGGATTATTCTGAAAATATTCCTGTTCAATCAAATTCTTTAACTCTTCCGAATTTGGTTTTCTTTTGAAAGTATCTGTAAAACTGTTAAACATCTTATAAGCCACTTTTTCAATTTCAACCAATTCTTTGTTTATATGTTGATGATTCTTTTCTGAAATGGTTTCCTTGACCTTTAACCTGTCTTTATTCCAAAACTTCGGATTAACCTTCTGCTTAGTTGAGATTTTCATCTGTAGACCATCCCAACGCATGACCAAATAAATAATCGTTTCTGAGCTACTCTTTGGCTCTTTCAATACAAATGTTGTCTTTATCATATATCATTTTTTTAAAATTCCTTTCTATGAGAGGGATTCAAGCTGATATACGAGGGGATGAATTAGGGGATGAAATAGCGTTTTTTCACCGATTTTTATATAATTCCAAAAAGTATGGACACAAAAAAACCCTCTATTTTAGAGGGTTTAATAACTTTTAGTGTTTATAAAAGTTGTTTGTGTGGAGCTGGCGGGATTCGAACCCGCGTCCAAACAAGCAACAAATAAGCTTTCTACATGCTTAGTTTATTATTAATTTTCGACGAAATCCTGAGAATAAACACTCTGTCATCCGCTTATCATCTAAAATCTCAAAACCTATCCGATGCACTAAGGTTTCTATTCTTACTTTCCCGTGTCCCTGTATCAAACGCCGTAAGTCAAGGCTTTTGAGGGACATTCAGCTTCTATACCTAGTATAGACGTGGCGTATTCTTACTAAAATTCAGAATTATGCAGCTAAAGCGTACTCTTCGTTGCCAGTTAAAAAGTTGAAGTGCCTGATTAAAGTGAGTACACAACCTATCACTGCATGCTTACTTACCCATTGGCCCTGCTGTCAAAACCAGTCAGCCCCATAAAGTAAATTGTCAATAAATAATTGACGGATGCCAAATATACAAATTTTATACCAAATAGAATTAACTTTTTCTAAACATAATTATTGAACAAATTTGAATAAATTAGAAAAAATTCAATTCACAAAAATTTTAATAAAATGGGAAACTTAGTTAATGTACCTACATTCAAAGATCATTATGACAATTACATCAATGGTCAATTTACGCCACCTACAAACGGAAAATACTTTGATGTTGTAACACCACTTACTGGAAAAGTTTTTACAAAAGCTGCGCATTCTTCAGAAGAAGATTTAGCAAAAGCGGTAGATGCTGCTCACGAAGCTTTCAAAAGTTGGAGTCAAACTTCGCCAACACAACGAAGCATTATTTTGAATAAAATTGCAGATAGAATCGAAGAAAATCTACAAAATGTTGCGGCTGTAGAAACCTACGATAACGGAAAACCAGTTCGTGAAACATTGAATGCTGATATTCCTTTAGCAATCGATCATTTCAGATATTTTGCTTCGGTAATTCGTGCTGAGGAAGGTTCTATCAACGAATTAGATAAAGATACAGTTTCAATTATTATCCACGAGCCAATTGGTGTTGTTGCGCAAATTATTCCTTGGAACTTCCCAATTTTGATGGCGGTTTGGAAATTAGCTCCAGCTTTGGCTGCTGGAAACTGTGTGGTTTTAAAACCTGCTGAATCTACTCCTATCTCGATTTTATATTTATTCGAATTAATTGGAGATTTATTACCTCCAGGAGTTGTTAACATTGTAAATGGTTTTGGTGGAGAATTAGGTCGCGCATTGGTGACAAATCCTAAAGTATCGAAAGCTGCGTTTACAGGATCTACAGCTACAGGACGTTTCGTGATGCAATATGCAACAGAAAATATTATTCCAGTTACGTTAGAATTAGGTGGAAAATCGCCAAACGTATTCTTCGAATCTGTAATGGATCATGATGATGATTTCTTAGACAAAGCGATTGAAGGAGCTGTATTATTTGCTTTAAATCAAGGTGAAATTTGTACGTGTCCTTCGCGATTATTGATTCAAGAATCTATTTATGATAAGTTTATTGCGCGAGTTGTAGAACGTGTAAATATGATTAAAGCAGGAAATCCTCTTGATCCTGAAACAATGATTGGTGCGCAAGCTTCTCAAATTCAGTATGACAAAATTTTAAGTTATATTAAATTAGGAAAAGAAGAAGGTGCAGAAGTTTTAACTGGTGGTGACGCTAATCATTTACAAGGTGAATGCGAAACAGGTTATTACATCAAACCAACTTTATTTAAAGGAAATAACAAGATGCGTATCTTCCAAGAAGAGATTTTTGGACCTGTGTTAGCTGTGACAACTTTCAAAGATGAAGCAGAAGCTATTGAGCTTGCTAATGACACTATTTATGGCTTAGGAGCTGGTGTTTGGACGCGTGATGCACATCAATTGTACCAAGTTCCACGTGCTATTCAGGCTGGTCGTGTTTGGGTTAATCAATATCATAGTTATCCTGCTGGAGCGCCTTTCGGAGGTTATAAACAATCTGGTATCGGACGTGAAAACCACAAAATGATGTTAGATCATTATCGTCAAACTAAAAACATGTTAGTTTCTTACAGCAAAAAGAAATTAGGTTTCTTCTAAATCAATAATTAATTAAAAATCTCAAAAAATGAAACGTGTTGATGCAACAGAAAAAGCGATTAATTTATTGAATGAATTAAAAGCAAAACATGGCGATTTAATGCTTTATCAAGCAGGAGGTTGCTGTGAAGGAACGCAACCGCAATGTTTCAGAAAAGGAGAATTTTATCTTCGATACAAAGATGTTTGCATTGGAGAAATTGATGGAGTTGAATTTTGGATTGACAAAGATTTGTTCGAATATTGGAAACATGCTCATTTCGAATTAGATGTTATTGATGCGATTGGCGCAGGAGGTTTTTCGTTAGAAGTTCCGCTTGGCAAAACATTTAAAGTCAATTATCGAATATTCTCTCAAGAAGAACTTAATCAATTAGACGAAGTCAAAATCAATTTATAACAGAAAAGCCATTTGCATTGCAAATGGCTTTTTTATTTATGATAGAAATAATTTTATCCTAAAACTTCAATCGCTTTGTTGATACGTGCAATCGTTTCCTCTTTTCCTAAAGTTGCCATAATTACAGGAACATCTGGTCCTTGTAAAGCACCAACTAAACTAAGACGTAAAGGCATTCCGATTTTTCCAAATCCAATTTCTTGCGTTGTAACAAATTCTGCCATTGCATCGTGTAAAACTTCTGAAGTAAATTCTGATGAATTTAAAACTTCAACAAATTTTCCTAAAATCTCTTTAGAATCATCTTTCCAAGCTTTTTTAGCTGCTTTTTCATCGTAAGTAGAAGGAGCTATATAAAAGAATTGACCTTGTTCGTAAATATCTTTTACAAAGTTTGCTCTTTCTTTTAACAATTCAACCACTTTTGCATCTAAAGCTGGATTCGCTTCGATTCCATTTTCTTTTAAAACTTCTTCGAAAGATGGTAATAATTCTTCAACAGATTTTTGTTGTAAATATTGATGATTGAACCAAGTTGCTTTTTCCGGAGAAAAACGTGCACCCGATTTTGAAACTTTTTCTAATGAAAATAATTGAATCAATTCTTCCATTGTAAAAATCTCTTGATCAGTTCCAGAATTCCATCCCAATAAAGCTAACATATTCAATACTGCATCTGGGAAATAACCTTCTTGTTTGTATCCTTTTGCAATTCCTTCTTCTGTTTTCCATTCCATTGGGAAAACTGGAAATCCGTGTTTGTCTCCATCACGTTTACTTAATTTTCCTTTTCCTTCTGGTTTTAAGATTAATGGTAAATGTGCGAAACGAGGTGCTTCCCAACCAAATGCATCATACAATAATTCGTGCAAAGCCATTGATGGTAACCATTCTTCTCCACGAATTACGTGAGAAATTCCCATCAAATGATCGTCCACAATATTTGCTAAGTGATACGTTGGCATTCCATCAGATTTAAACAAAACTTTATCATCTAAAGTTGATGCATCAATCGTTATTTTTCCACGAATCATATCATCCAATAAAACTGTACGAGAATCATCAATTTTGAAACGAATTACATAAGGAGTTCCATTCCCAATTAAAGCTTTTGTTTCATCTTCCGTCAACGATAAAGAGTTTTTTAACTTTCCTCTTGTCGACCAGTTATAAATAAATGTTTCTTTATTTTCTTCTGCTTTTACACGCGCAGCATCTAATTCTTCTGCTGTATCAAACGCATAATATGCATTTCCAGAAGCTAATAATTCGTCTACATATTGTTTGTAGATTTCTTTACGCTCTGATTGACGGTAAGAACCTAAATCTCCACCAAAACCAACACCTTCATCAGGAGTTAAGCCTAACCATTTCAACGAATCGATAATATATTGTTCAGCACCTTCCACATAACGTGTTTGGTCTGTATCCTCTATTCTTAATAAGAATTTTCCGTTATTATGTTTTGCGAAAAGATAATTGTATAACGCAGTACGGACTCCTCCGATGTGTAACGCACCTGTTGGACTTGGCGCAAATCTTACACGAACTTCTTTTGCCATTGTATCAAAATTTTTGCAAATTTAAGTCGTTCAATTCTATAATAGATATTTATTTTAAATAATATTCTATTTTTTATCTTCGTAAAACGAAAATTCAACAAAATAAAACCACATAAAAATGAAATTATATACAATAGAAACAGGAAATTTTAAATTAGATGGCGGTGCCATGTTCGGAATTGTACCAAAATCGATTTGGAATAAAACCAATCCTGCTGATGATAGAAATTTAATCGACCTTGCGATGAGATGTCTATTAATCGAAGATGGTAAACGATTAATATTGATTGATACAGGAATCGGAACTAAACAAGATGCAAAATTCTTTGGTTTTTATTATTTATGGGGCGATGCTACTTTAGATAACTCTTTAGCCAAACATGGTTTTCATCGCGATGATATTACAGATATTTTCTTGACGCATTTGCATTTTGATCATTGTGGTGGCGCAATTCAATACAACAAAGAGAAAGATTATTTAGAAGCTTCATTCAAAAACGCAAAATTTTGGTCGAATGCGAATCATTGGGATTGGGCAGTAAATCCAAATCCACGTGAAAAAGCGTCTTTCCTGAAAGAAAATATTTTACCTCTACAAGAAAGTGGACAACTTAATTTGATTGATTTGCCTCAAAATGGATCAATTTTAGAAAATTCTCCACTTGGTTTTGGTATTTTATTTGTGGATGGACATACCGAAAAGCAAATGTTACCAATCATTACATATAAAAGCAAAAAAATAGTTTATATCGCAGATTTAATCCCAACTGTAGGGCATATTCCATTAATTTATGTAATTGGGTTTGATACACGACCTTTAATAACAGTTGAAGAAAAAGGAACGTTTTTACAAAAAGCAGTCGAAAATGAATATATTTTGTTTTTTGAACATGACCATGTCAACGAATTAGCTACGTTAAAATTAACAGAAAAAGGGGTTAGATTAGATCAAACCTATTCATTTTCAGAAGTTTTTGATTCAATTTAAAATCAATTTCATAACCGAAATGATTTCACAAATTCAGAAAAATATTTTCATACCTTTGTGTTGTCATTTAAAAAAATTATAGAAGCATGGGATGTGGATCTTGTGGAACTTCTAATGGCCTTCCGAAAGGATGTAACAATAATGGTGCTTGTGGCACTGATGGTTGTGGAAAATTATCAGTTTTTGATTGGTTATCGAATATGCAACTTCCAAATGGACAAGAAAAGTTCAATTTTGTGGAAGTTCGTTTCAAAAACGATCGAAAGTTTTATTATAAAAACGAAAACAACATATCTCTAAATATTGGCGATGTAATCGCTGTTGAAGGAACACCTGGTCATGATATTGGGGTTGTTACACTTACGGGTGAGCTTGTTAGAATCCAGATGAAAAAAAAGAATCTTTCGTGGACTGCGGAAGATGTCAAGAAGGTTTATCGCAAAGCGAACCAAAAAGATATAGAAACTTGGGTAGAGTTTCGTGATAGAGAAAAACAAACAATGGTTGATTCTCGAATTATGGCGAAAAACCTTAATTTGGAAATGAAAATTTGTGATGTTGAGTACCAAGGAGATGGAGCGAAAGTTACATTTTATTATACAGCAGAAGGACGTGTAGATTTCAGACAACTAATCAAAGAATACGCTGGGAAATTTGGCGTAAGAATTGAAATGAAACAAATCGGATATCGTCAAGAAGCAGCAAAAGTTGGTGGAATTGGATCTTGTGGACGCGAATTATGTTGTTCTACTTGGTTAACAGATTTCCGCTCTGTGAGCACTGCTGCAGCACGTTATCAACAATTGTCAATTAACTCGCAAAAGTTAGCTGGACAATGTGGTAAATTAAAATGTTGTTTAAATTTTGAATTGGATTCATATTTAGATGCATTAAATAGTTTTCCATCAATGGAAAGCCGTTTCGAGACTGAAAAAGGTTGGGCACATTGTGTTAAAATCGACGTTTTCAAGAAAGAAATGTGGTTTGCTTATGACAAAGGCGGAATTGTTTGGTACAAATTTTCGGTAGACGATATTCAAGAGTTTTTAGCAATCACTGCAAAAGGTCAAAAAACTGAACCTTTAGAGGATTTAGCTAAAAATGTAGAAGAATCGAAACCAGATTTTACAGATGTAATTGGTGAAGATTCTTTAGAACGTTTTGAACGTAAAGAAAAACAGAACAAAAAACGTAAAAGAATTAAGAATAATCAAAATTCTGGAAACGAAAAAGTTGCGGCGAATGCTAATAATCTGAAACCTCAGAAGGCAAAACAAAAACAGCCTAACGAGACGAAAGATAAAGCAAATCGTCCTGAAAATAAACAAGGAAAGAATCCAAATCAGTCTAAAAAGAATAATCAAAATAGACCGAACAAAAATTCGAATCCTAATCAGAATCAGCAACAACAAAATCAGCCAAAAGAGAAGCAACAGCCAACTCAAGCGAAAGAGCAACAAGCTCAACCAAATACTGATCAGCAAAAGCCGCAAGGAAATAATCGCAATCGCAATCAACAAAAGCGAAAACCGAATAATCCGAGCAATAATAGCCAACAAAATAATCAAACAAATCAGGCTAATCAGTCAACTCAACAACCAAAAAAACAACCTCAGCAAAATAATCAAAATGCTGAGCAAAAACCGAAAACTAAGGACGAGAATCAAGCAAATAATTCTCAACCGAATCCAAATAAATCGAAGAATCGAAATAAAAAAAGATTTAATCGTGGGCCAAAACCAGATGATACGCAACAGTAGTTTGCTTTTTATTTTAGTCTTTTTATTGTTTAGTTGCGAGGCTAAACATTATTATCAAGACACAAAAGATGTGAAAGACGAATGGAAGAATAATCAACCTCAAACCTTTACGTTTGATGTAAAAGATCCTAAACCTTCGGCTGTTAACATTGGATTTGTGTTAAGAAATAATACGTCGTATGAATATAGTAACTTATATTTGTTCACGAAATTCATCGATCCTAAAGGAAATGAAATGATTGATACTTTACAGTATTATATTGCAAATCCCGATGGAAGCTGGATTGGTAAAGGAATGACAACAAAAGAAATGATGTTGGTTTATCGCGAAAATTTACCAATAAAAGACTCTGGTCGCTATCAACTAAAAGTTTGGCAAGGTATGCGAACAAAAAATTTGAAAGGAATCGAAGACATTAGTTTGATTGTTGATAAAGCTGAATAATACAGAATGGAAAACAATAAAAATTCTAAAACAAGCACAACTTCTAAAGCAAAAAAGAAGTTCAATAGCTTTTCATTAGCCAAAAAAATAATCGTTACCATTTGGGTACTGTTTTTTTGTGCCGTATTAGGAATTTTCGGAATCTTTTGGGCTACATCTAACGGATGGTTAGGTGAAATTCCCAATGTACGCGATTTAGAAAATCCTGATATTTATGTTTCATCAGAAATTATTTCTTCTGATGGTGTTTTGTTAGATCGTTTCGAAGCAGAACGCAGAACACCAGTCGATTACAAAGATTTACCTCCACATTTAGTTGACGCATTGTTAGCAAAAGAGGACGTTCGTTTCTTTGATCACTCAGGTGTAGACATAAAAGCAGCAGCTCGTGCAATTACTTCTGGAGGAGAATCTGGAGGTGGTTCTACAATTACACAGCAGTTAGCAAAACAATTGTACACAAAAGATCCTTCTTCTAATAAAGTAAAACGTGTTTTACAGAAATTAAAAGAATGGGTAACTTCTGTTCAGTTAGAAAAATTGTACACAAAAGAAGAAATTATTGCAATGTATTTCAATAAGTTCGACTTTATTTATAATGCAAAAGGAATTGAATCTGCTTCTAAAGTTTATTTCAACAAAACAACGAAAGAATTAAATTTAGATGAAGCTGCAACATTGGTTTCGATGTTTCAAAATCCTGTTGCGTATAATCCTGTAAAATATCCTGAAGTTTCTAAAAAGCAAAGAAATCTTGTCTTAAAGCAAATGATGAAATACAACAAAATTTCTCAAGCTGAAGGAGAAGCCGCGCAAAATGCGCCTTTGGTTACAGATAAACAAGATATTATGAAACATGATGAATCACATTCAGCATATTTCAAATCTGCTTTGAGAAAGGAAATTCAACAATGGATGGTTGATTATGAGAAAGAAACAGGAAAATCTTATAACCTTGAAAAAGATGGTTTAAAAATCTATGTAACGTTAGACTCAAGAATGCAAAATTTAGCTGAAGAAGCGGTTAAAAAACAATTAAAAGTTTTACAAGATCAATTCTTTGGAGAGCAACGTGGACGTAGTTTAGCACCATTTTATAATATTTCTGCTGCAAAAAGAACACAAATCTTTAAGCAAGCAATGGCTCGTACAGATTTATACAAAAAGATGAAAGCCGAAGGAAAATCTGAAGCTGAAATTGAAACTGTTTTCAATACACCTCGCGACTCTGTTCAGTTCTTTACATGGAACGGAATTCAGTACAAAAAAGGGAAAACATTGATGGATTCAATCGAATATCACAAACATATTTTACAAGCTGGTTTGATGTCAATGGATCCAAAAGATGGAACAATCAAAGCTTGGGTTGGAGGAATCGATTGGAATTATTTCAAATTTGACCACGTAAAACAAGCACGTCGTCAAGTAGGTTCTACGTTCAAACCGTTTGTTTATGCAACAGCTATTAACCAATTAGGATTAACACCTTGTCATACCGTTTCTAATGAGAGAATACCAGGAAAATGGTCTCCTCGAAATGCTAACGGTAAATATGGTGGATCTCAAGATTTAAGAACTGCATTAGCTTATTCAACAAATATTGTCGCTGCCCGTTTGATTATGCAAACAGGTGAAGAACCTGTAATTCAAATGGCTCGGGACCTTGGAGTTGAATCTCCTATCGTAAAAGATCCTACAATTGCATTAGGTTCTGCTGACTTATCTTTATATGAAATGGTTGGTGCGATGAGTGCTTTTGCTAATGGTGGTATTTACATTAAACCCCAATTAATCTTAAGAATAGAAGATAAACAAGGAAAAGTTATCAAAGATTATACACCTCAAACACGAGAAGTTGTTAATGAAAACGTAGCGTACACTATGATTGATTTGATGAAAGGTGTTATAGACAGAGGTTCTGGTGCGAGATTAAGAAATCGCTACGGAATGACTGCCGAAATTGCTGGTAAAACAGGTACAACAAACGAAAACTCTGATGGTTGGTTTATGGGATTAACACCAAATTTAGTTACTGGAGTTTGGGTTGGTGCAGAAGACCGATTTGCTCACTTTGCGAGTACAGCCACAGGGCAAGGAGCCAATACAGCTATGCCAATTTGGGCTTATTATATGCAAGGCGTTTACAAAGAAGGAGGTAAATTTGGGGTAACAGTTGGAGATAAATTTGACAAACCTAAAGACATTGAAAAACATTGGGATTGTTCGAATACATACGGATTCCATCAATATGATGAAATGTATGATCCAGGTCCAATTATCGAAGGAAGTGGTAGTGAAAGCGTAGGCGAAAACTATGAAATTCCTGATGAAGAAGGTCAATAATTAAATTGATATAAACAAAATAGCCACTCAAAATTGAGTGGCTATTTTTATTAGTTATAATTCCTCTTTTTCGTCTTCGTTATCAAACTGATTGTTGTACGCTTCACGCTCTTGTGCCAATTTCTTTTCGCGTTGTTTTTTCTTATAGTCTCGAATCGTCATATAGGTTAACAACACAACAAGCGCTGCAACTAAAAAATAATTAACATACGTAAATAAGTTCGTAATTGTATCAGTTACCACCTCATCTGGCGTTACAACAGCGTTTTCTTCCATAGGAAATATTTTTTATTGATAGAATTCTTTCGGATATTCTACCATTCCATTCACATTTTTTAGAGCTTCTTCAATCAACTCAATTGCCATGCAGTTCTCATCTGGAACATCAAAAGGTAACTGAATATCAAAATCAGATGCTTTTCTGTAACCAAATTTAGGATAATAAGTTGGATGACCTAATAAAATAACAGATTCAAAACCTAATTCTTTCGCTTTATTATGAGCAAATGCTATTAAATGACCACCAATTCCATTTCCTTGATAATTAGGTAAAACCGCTACAGGAGCAAGTGCTAAAGAATCGTAAGAAGAATCCGAATGATTAATTTTAATTTTTGTCAATAAAATATAACCAACAATCATCTCATTCATTTCAAATACCAAAGACAATTCAGGTACAAAACCATCAGAATCTCGTAATCGCTCTACTAAAAATTGTTCACGATGATCACTATATTCTTCATTTTCAAATGCCTTTTCAATCAATTTAAAAACTTGTTCATAATCTCTCTTCTCCTCTTTTCTAATATTCATTCCATCATAAATTAATTAACCTTATAAAATTAGAAAAAGGTTTTAACAAAACAAACAACAAATCGTATCTTTGTCGTTTATAGTTTTTAAGCAAATGAGTCAACCAAAAAGATATACAATTACAGCGGCTTTACCTTATGCTAACGGACCATTGCATATTGGTCACATGGCAGGTGTTTACGTTCCTTCTGATATTTATGCACGTTTTTTACGAAGAAAAGGAAAAGATGTAGCATTTATTGGAGGTTCTGATGAACATGGTATTCCAATTACAATTCGTGCCAAAAAAGAAGGCGTTACACCTCAAGACATTGTTGATCGTTACCACGAAAATATCAAAAATACATTGACAAATTTTGGTGTGACATTCGATATTTATTCTCGTACAACATCAGATAAACACAGAGAAGTTGCACAAGATTTCTTCAAAACGTTATATAACAACAACAAGTTTACAGAAGATGTTACGGAACAATTTTATGACGAAGATGCGCACGAATTTTTAGCAGATCGATACATTCGTGGTGAATGTCCGAAATGTGGAAACACAGATGCTTATGGAGACCAATGTGAAAAATGTGGATCAACATTAAGTCCAGAAGAATTGATTAACCCTCGTTCTGCTTTATCTGGAAATACACCAATCAGAAAAGAAACTAAAAACTGGTATTTGCCATTAGATCAGTACCAAGATTTCTTATCAAAATGGATTTTAGAAGGTCACAAAAATGATTGGAAATCGAGTGTTTATGGTCAAGTAAAATCTTGGTTAGACGATGGTTTGAAACCTCGTGCAATGACACGCGATTTGAACTGGGGAATTCCTGTTCCAGTAGAAGGTGCTGAAGGAAAAGTAATGTATGTTTGGTTCGATGCACCGATTGGTTACATTTCTTTCACGCAAGAATGGGCAGAGAAAAACGGTAAAAATTGGAAAGATTATTGGCAAAATGAAGAAACAAAATTGGTTCATTTCATCGGAAAGGACAATATCGTTTTCCACTGTATCATTTTCCCAACTATGATGAAAGCGCATGGCGATTACATTATGCCAGACAATGTTCCTGCAAACGAATTCTTGAATTTAGAAGATGATAAAATATCAACTTCTCGTAATTGGGCAGTTTGGGCACACGAATATTTAGAAGATTTTCCAAATCAACAAGATACATTACGTTATGTGTTAACGGCGAATATGCCTGAAAATAAAGACAATAACTTTACGTGGAAAGATTTCCAAACTAAAAATAATTCTGAATTAGTTGGAATTTTAGGAAACTTTATCAACCGCGTAATGGTTCTTTCTCACAAATATTACGAAGGAATTGTTCCTGCAAAAACAATTGAATTTGAAGAATTAACTGAAATCAAATATTTTGCAAAACGCATTGGTGATCATTTAGAGAAATATGAATTCCGTGCTGCATTGACAGAATATATGAATTTGGCTCGTCTTGGAAATCAATTTTTACAAGCGCAAGAACCTTGGAAAAAAGGTGATGATCCTGAAGCTGTGAAAGGAATTATGTACACTGCAACGCAAATTGCTGCTGCATTAGGACAATTGGGAGAACCATTTATTCCATTCGCTTCTGAGAAAATTTTGGCTATGATGAATGTAGAAAAAATGAGTTGGGACGATTTAGAATCAACTGACGAATTTGTAAAAGCTGGACATCAATTGGGACAGTCTGAATTAATTTTTGCAAAAATTGAGGACGAAGCAATCGAAGCACAAATCAATAAATTAAACGAAAGTAAAGTCAAAAATAATATGACAAATCCAAATGCAGAACCTCAAAAAGAATTGATTTCTTTTGATGATTTCCAAAAAATGGATATCCGTATCGGAACTATTTTAGAAGCGAAAAAAGTTGAAAAAGCAGACAAATTATTCGAACTAAAAGTTGATACAGGAATGGATGTTCGTACAATTGTTTCTGGTATTGCAGAACATTTTACATTAGAAGAAATCATTGGTAAACAAGCAATGGTTTTAGCAAATTTAGCGCCTCGTAAAATTCGTGGAATCGAATCGAACGGAATGTTATTATTCGCTGATAAAGTAGACGGAAAATTAACATTTGTAAATCCTGAAGAAGAAACGCCAAACGGCGTTCAAGTTGGATAGACTTAGATTTTAGATATAAGTATTGAGATATTAGAAAGCCACTTCATCGAAGTGGCTTTTATTTTTATTTTAGTTTAAATTCAGTTGCAATAACATATTGATGATTTAAATCGTTAATTGCCATTACGATATTTAGTTTTTCTTAATTATTTTATTAGATTGTAAAAAAGACTTTATATCATTTAAAACGTCTTTCGGTCTTTCATCTTTTACTCCATGCCATGTTTTTTCATAAACTTTGTGCGTAATATAAGCTTTATGTTCATTGGTTAGTTTTTCATTTTCAGCTTTAAAATCAAACCAATCTTGATCATTTATCGGATCAAAAATTAACATAGGTTTATCTAAATTTCTGTAAATAATTTTAGGATTTAATTGATGTGTTGAAGCTCCAAAAGCTGTTTTTGAAGTAAAAGGAGTATAAATAATTGAAATGTTTTCTTCAGCAGAATTTTCTCCTGTAAGCTCTTCAGCACCTGGATTTATTTCAAATTTGTTTTGATTATTCTTTTTAATTCTTGCATACAAAATGAAAATTTCTTTTTTAAGTTTTTCATCTTGTTTTCCTCTTACTCCCCAATTATTATAAATGTACCAATAAGCGTCAAATTCTGAATCGAAAATCAATGATTTTTTATTTGCATAATACTGATTTGCCTCTTCAATACTCTTGACAATATTAGCCACTTTTTCATTAAAATCCCAAGCAACTGAGCCACCATCTTCTAAAATCAATGCTTGTACAGATTTTGGATATGCATCATAAAATGCAGAACTTATTGTACCTCCTCTCGACCAACCACCAATAATAGCTTGTTTAATACTCTTTTTATCCATCAAGAATTTTATATCATCAACAACATGATAGATACTTACATCTTTTTTAGGAATCTCAGTAAAACCATGTCCATAATAATCTATTGCAATGACATGCAAATTCATTTTGACAAGATTATCAATAATTTCATAAAGTTCATAACTATTACTATAAGTTCCATGAATCCAAATAAGAGTAGGATTTTTAGGATTTCCCCACTCTAAATAATGCATTTTCACATTATCTGTCTGAATATAATGACCATATTGTTTTTCATATTTATCAAAATCAATTCTAAACTCATCATATAATTTTGATTGATTGATAGAATCCTGATTAATTGTTTTATTAGATTGTCCATATAACGAAAAAGTCATTAAAACGGTTACCAAAAACAAAAAATAACACTTATTTAAGTTTCTTTTTTTAGTGGATTTGACTTTCATATAATATTAAGAAAATACTTGATATAATGATCTTCTAAGGATGTTCTGGAAAAGTAAACGAATCTCCTGTATTTGGTTTATTTTTTCGTTGAGTTGGATTATCTTCTTTTGTTATTTGATGCTCATTCAGTTCATGTGCAGCTGTAAAGGAAGTAACCATTGTATTCAGCATTTCCGAGGCGGCAGTTGGTGAATTTGGTAACAAAACTAATTTGCTTCCAGATTTTTCTCCAATTGCTTGCAAGGTATCATAATGTTGCGTCACCACAATTAACGCAGAAGCTTCTTGCGACGTAATTCCTGCTCCATTCAAAACATCTACAGATTCCAATAAACCTTTTGCAATTTCGCGACGCTGATCTGCAATACCTTGTCCTTGCAAACGTTTTGACTCTGCTTCGGCTCTTGCTTTCTCAACAATCAAAATACGAGCTGCATCACCTTCATATTGTGCAGCTAATTTTTCTCGTTCGGCAGCATTAATACGATTCATCGCATGCTTTACTTGCTCATCTGGATCGATATCGGTTACCAATGTTTTGACAATTTCGTAACCATATGAATTCATTGCTTCTTGCAATTCACTTTTTACAGCAACCGCAATATCATCTTTCTTCTCGAAAACATCATCTAAACGAAGTTTTGGAACTTCAGCTCGAACAACGTCAAAAACGAAAGAAGTTATTTGTGTATAAGGATTATCTAATTTGTAAAATGCATCATAAACTTGAGTTTTGATGACTTGATATTGAACAGAAACTTTCAATCGAACAAATACATCATCTTTTGTTTTAGTTTCGACAACAACGTCTAATTGCTGAATTTTTAATGACATTTTTCCTGCAACTCTATCCACAATCGGAATTTTGAATTGTAATCCTGGATTACGAATGCTATTAAATTTTCCGAAACGCTCGATTACAACCGCCGTTTGTTGTTTTACTGTAAAGACGAATAAAAAAAGGAAAATAATTCCAAGAAAAACGATCACGCCTAAATATCCCATAAGTTTTAGTGTTTTGAATTTGTTGGATTAAGATACAAAAAAAATTAGGAATGTTAAGTTATAACATTCCTAATTCGAATTTTGCTTCTTCGCTCATCATATCTCTATCCCAAGGTGGATCGAACGTAATCTCTACGTAACATTTCGTTACATATTCTATCTCTTCTACGCGTTGTTCTACCTCTAATGGTAAACTTTCTGCAACTGGACAGTTTGGAGATGTAAGAGTCATGGTAACTTTTACTTCACCATCTGCATTTACTTGCGCATCATAAACTAATCCTAACTCGTATATATCTACTGGAATCTCTGGATCAAAAACGGTCTTGAATTTTTCAACCAATTTTTCTCCAATCGAATCTAATTGTTCTTCTGTTAATGCCATTGTTTCAATTCTTAATGGTACAAATGTACAAATACTTTATCTTACGTGGAATTTTTCTAAATAACTATTTTTAATGACTTAAAATAAAATAGTTATAATAGAAGAAAATCGCTTCTTTGGAGAACCCAAAAAAGCGATTTACAAACACGAAGAACTTTTTTATAAGAAAAGTTTAATCATTATATAGTTTTAATTATAAACCTACTGTCCATCCTTTTGCCCAAGTTGGTGTATCTACACCATTTCCAGCTCCAGTATTATCTGCTTTTGCATAAGCTTTTGATACATCAACAGCAGTACCTGCAGAAGATTTACCTGTTGCTTCTACTCCAACGTTAATGAATTGAACGTTTTTCAAGAATAAGTCATTCGGAATCCAAGAAATTGTAGCATCATGCTCGATATCGATACCTTTAGCCCAGTTTGCTAAAACAAAATTCTCAAATTTTCCTTTTGTACCAACACGTAATTTCATTGCTTGGTTTTCTCCTTCTCCTACATAATCTTTACCTAAACCGATTAAAGTAGCATATCTAATTGTAGGATTTGCAATTGGAGTTAAAGTATGATTACTTGAATTGTTATCAGCCTCTATACCTCTATTTCCTTTACTACGGCCTTCTTTTCCGTACCAATATTCGTTTGTACCAACCCAACCTTCTGTCCAGTCAAATTGATCATCTTCATTTTCATTTGATACAATATATTTTGTATTAACAGTTCCTCCAAAGAATTCGATTCCATCATCAGAACCTGCATACATTTGTACATATTCTATTTTAGTTCCGTTACCTACACCAAATAAAGAAAGTCCATTAAACTCTTTTTCAGAATTATAAATTGCTCCTGCATATTCGATACGAGTATATGTGATTGTACCAGAATTATCATTTGCAACATCACCACCATATGTTAATTCAGAAACCTCAGCAGTAGCTGTTTTTGCTTTGTTAATTGGTGCTTTACCACATAAAACTACTCCACCCCAAGAACCTGGTGCTTTTTTGTCTGATGTAAATACAACTGGTTTAGCAGAAGTTCCGTTAGAAAATATTTTACCACCTTGTGCTACTGCAATGTAAGAAGATGTACCTCCGTTTGCAACAATTTGTGTACCAGCAGGAATTGTTAATTCAGCACCGTCGTTAACCTGAATTTTCCCTGTTAAATAATATACTTTTGATGGATCTAAAGTAATTTTATCTCCACTTTTTAATTCACCTTTAAAATCAGCAGGATTCGCAACAAACCCAGAAGGATTTGTATTAATATCTCCATTATCATCGTTATTACTACAGCTTGTTAAGGCTAATGTAGAAAATGCTCCTACTAAAAATAGTTTTAAAATTGATTTTTTCATAATTAAATGTTTTATTGTGTTTGTTTTATTTTGTTTTAAAATTGATAGTTAACAGATAAACCGAAGTTCATTCCTTTTTTATAACTTAATGTTTTTACATCTCCATTCAAATTCTCTTGTACACGGTCTATTGTAGGATTTAATAAGTTTTTAGCAGAAAAATTGATTCCGATATTTTTATTCAATTTTGAACGTAAAATGAAATCTAATGTGCTAAATCCTTTATCTACTTGATTTCCTCTTGTTTCAGTTCCAAGCGCATAAATACGATCAGAGAAATAGTTGTAAGCCACAGTTGCCATTACGCTTCCCCCACTTGCCCATTTCTTAGAATAAGATAAATCTGCATTAGTAATAAATTTAGAAGCTCCTGTAAATGCATCTTCTGCATTTGTAAAGTTGGTATTGATTCGTTGTCCATTAAACAATGTTTCTTTGTATACTTTTTCATTGTTTAATTCTTGATTAGAATACATATAAGCACCATTAAACCCAACTGTTAATTGTTCTGGATTAGATGTTTTATTATCTAAAATTGCTTTTCTAACCTCTAATTCTGCACCAACTGCATATCCCCAATCACCTGTATTTGCATAAGAAATATCATTAGATGATGAAGCAATTGTTGTTGTATTGATTGGGTCTTGAATATATTTTCCGAAACCTCCCAAAGAGATTACTTCTCCACTTTTTGGGAACCATTCCCATTTAATGTCTGCATTGTAATTTGTCGATGGATATAACATTGGATTCCCACGGAAAGTTTCTGTTACATCTTCATAAACAAACATAGCTGTTTCCTTGAATTGAGGAAGTGTATATGTTTTAGATGTAGCGAAGCGTAAATTTTGATTATCTGTTAATTTATAACGTAACATCAAACTTGGTAATAATTCGAATTGATCGAAAGAGTTTTTACCTTGTGATAAAGCTGTGTACCAATCAATACTTTGTTTAAGATATTCAGCACGAACTCCCAAAACTGCTGTTAATCGATCTGTAAAATTGTATTCTACCTCAGCAAAACCAACTTGAATATCTTTTTGTCCACTGTAAACTTGCGATCTATAGCTTCCGTCAGATTTGATATCAAATGTTGTAATTTCGAACCCTGAACCATAATTTGATTGATTGAAGAAAGCATCTAAATTATTTGGGTCAACTTGAATTCCACTTCTCAAAATTTTGAAGTTAAATTGATTCCCTTCAAAATCTCTTTCTTTGTGTCTACCTTGATATCCAATAGAAATTTTAGCTTTATAGTCTTTCAAATCTCCACCAAAAACGCGATTATATTCCAAGTTCGCAGAAACCTCGTTCTCATTAAGATTTTGATAATAACGGTTACTTAACGAAGCATCTTGAGAAGCTAACACATATTGTCCAGATTGCTTATCCAAACGCATGGTATTTTGTAAACGGTCTGGCATATCTTGTTTCACTGTATTGTAAGAAACGCCCCAATGAAACTCAGATTTATCATCTAATCTGTGATCTCCTAATAATTGATTGACAAAAACTTGGTTTCTTTCATAAGTTCCACGACGAATAAATCCATTATTATCTTCCGCTAAATCTCTAATAAATCCTTTGTATTCTTGTAAACTTTGAGAAGTGTTATTAATAAAAATACTATTTGCTCTTAATCTATTATTTGGATTAAAATCATAATACAAATTAACCATTCCTGTTGTATTCGTATTATAACTATCTTTTGTATAATCGTTGAAACCTTTCAAATTATTTCCTTGAGCATCAACAGAACGTGCTAAACCTTTCTCGATACTTTGAGCTGAGTTATCAAAAGCAGCTGTTGCAAAGAATCCGAATTTTGCTCCATTTTCAAACTTGTAACTTTTTCCTCCTTTTATATTGAAACCTCCTGCTACAGCAGATTTAGATTGTGGATTGAAACTATTTGTAAAATGATATCCAGTTGTTGCGTTTGCTGGAATTTTTGTTTTTTGAAAACCAAACCAATTTGGTCCATCTTGCAAATTGAAGTTTTTATTGGTAATCGCATTAGAATTTAAATTTAATCCTGTTCCAATTTCTAATAAACCATTTCCTTCGTATAATTTTGATGCAATATCGATATTTGCTCCTCCAAAATCAGCCATCATTCTTACATTGAATGTTTTGCTCAACGAAATGTAATCAATAACGTCTGTTGGAAATAAATCCAATTTAATATTCTTGTTACTAGGATTTTCTGACGGAACTGGTAAACCATTCAACGAAGTATAGTTATAACGATCTCCCAATCCACGTACAAAAACATCTCCTGTACCTTCTTGTTTTGTAACACCAGCCATTTTCGCAACTGCCGAAGCCGCATCACTTACACCTTTACGATCCAATTCTGCTGCACCAATATTCTCTACCATTTTTACAGATTTTTTCTGTATATTAAGTAAAGAAGCTTCTCCAGATTTATCTTTTCTACCTGTTACAACAGCTGTAGATAAATCAATTTTACCATCTTTAAAATCTTCTGGTTTCAAATACATGTTTAATGTATTCGAATCTGATAAATTTTGAGAAACAGATTGATAACCGTCTACTCTAATATCTAATTGATATGTATCATCTGGAACAGAAATTTCGTAGTGACCTTTATCGTCTGTTTTTGCTTGAATATTTAACCCTTCAACCACAAAAGTTTTTTCAGAAAGTGGTTGGTTTGTTTTTTGATCAAATAAAGTTCCTTCTAATTTAATATTAGTCTGTGCAAAAAGTGCTGCCGAACCTAATAATAAAAGTAAAGTTAAATTGCGTTTCATTGCGATTGTATAATTCGTGTTTGTTTGATGGCAAAGTTGCTTCAATCCAATGAAAAACATTTTTAGAAATTGTAAAGGTTTTGTTAGGTAATTGTTATGAAATTATCGTAACTTTAAATGAATGTTAAGAAATGTTTTTACCTAATTTCTCCTAAAATTTAAGCTTAATTTTACATCGACTAATTTTATTTAGTTATTACAAACAATTATGAAGAACATTAAAATTTTATTAGTTGACGACGAACCAGATATCTTAGAATTTATTGGTTACAACTTAAAAAAAGAAGGTTTTGAAGTAGAAACAGCTCAAAACGGACTAGAAGGTTTGAAACAAGCTAAAATTTTTCGTCCAGATTTAATTCTACTAGATGTTATGATGCCGCAAATGGATGGAATGGAAATGTGTGCCGAATTAAGAAAGTTAGATTCTTTCAAGGATACTTTAGTTGTTTTTCTTTCTGCTCGAGCTGAAGACTTTTCTCAATTAGCTGGCTATGATGCTGGTGCAAATGATTACATCTTAAAGCCTATCAAACCAAAAGTTTTAATTAGTAAACTAAATGCTTTATTGAAATTAAAACAACCTAACGAAGCGGCAAAAGACGAATTCATCAAATTGAATAATTTCGAGATTAACCGCGAAACCTATAAAGTAAATTACCAAGGACAAGACTTTTTGTTACCTCGAAAAGAATTTGAATTGATTGCTTTATTAGCTTCAAATCCAGAACGTGTTTTCAAACGTGAAGAAATTTTGGAGAAAGTTTGGGGAAATGAAGTTGTAGTTGGCGGACGTACAATTGACGTACATATGCGCAAATTACGCGAAAAATTTGGGAACGATCGTTTCTCTACAATCAAAGGAATTGGATACAAAATAAATGACTAAAAGCTCGTAATGGCTTCAACTTTCAAAGTTCAAAACATCTTTCTATTTGCCTTTCTCAGTACATTATTCTTGGCTTTAGGATTTGTTTTGTTCTCTTTTTTATGGTTTGGAAATATTGATTTTATTCTCCAAGAAAAACTATTTTTCATTAGTTTAATGCTTCTTTTATTGATTGGATTATCAATATTTTATTGGTTTTCTTTAAAAAATCAACGAAGAAAAGATTTTACTGAAATCTCGAAAAATATTCCACAATTTCAATCCAGCACAATGGATTTTGAAGAACTTTCTCAAAAAATTTCTACAATTACAGAAGATCAATCCAAAGAAATTGATGTTTTGAATGAGAGAGAAAATTACAGAAGAGATTTTCTTGGAAATATTTCGCATGAATTAAAAACGCCCCTTTTTTCGGTACAAGGTTATTTGTTAACGCTGATAGAAGGTGGAGTTGAAGATGAATCTATTCGCGATAAATACTTAAACCGAATCAATAAATCGGTTGATCGATTGATTTATTTAGTCAAAGATTTGGACATGATTGCAGAACTTGAACGTGGACGAATCAATATCGAATTTTCAGTTTTCAACTTGACGGCACTTGTACAAGATGTGATTGATTTATTAGAAATTAAAGCTGAAAAAAATAACATCAAAATTTCTCTAAATTACCCTATTCATCAACCGATAAAAGTTGTAGGTGATATTCAGAAAATTCAACAGGTTTTAATCAATTTGATTGTAAATGCCATCAATTATTCTAATCCAAATACAGAAATTAACATCGATTTTGAAGAATATGATGATAAAATTCAAATCTCAATAAAAGATCAAGGAGTTGGGATAAAACAGGAAGACATTGACCGAATTTTTGAGCGTTTTTACCGAATTGATAAATCTCGAAATCGTAATAATGGCGGGTCTGGATTAGGTTTGGCAATTGTAAAACATATTTTAGAAGCCCATAAACAGAAAATTTATGTGACAAGTAAAATAGGAAAAGGTTCTACTTTTTCGTTCTATTTACAGAAGGCTTAATATTGTTCTTGCTTCTTAGTAAATTTCAAGGTAATGTTGTGTTTAAAAACTTTCAACGTGTCGTTTTTAGTCTCTTTCCACAAAAAATAAGGAGGTTTCAAATTCAATACATTTCCTTTTACAGCCAATGAATCCTCAAAAAGTTCTGCATAAAGAACAGTATCTTTTTTTAAGAATGCTTTGTCTTTATAATCAATCAAATAATAATCACTTCTGACATAAATAGGATCTTTGACACGAAGTGTTGAATCCTTTTTATCAAAATTCCATTTGATATTAATAGGATTAAAACCATCATCGTACCCCACAAAAATACGTGTCGTATTTACAATATGACGAACAGAAAAAATAAGGACAGTAAAAAAAAATAAGGATACCAATATAATATCAATTCTTTTTTCATGGATTAGGTTTAGTTGTTGATTGTTAATGTACAAATATCGCCATTCTATTCTAAAAGATACATAAAAAATGTAAATTTGCATAAATTTAATTTTAATATAACTTCCAATAATGCAATATAATCCGAATGAAATCGAACCAAAATGGCAAAAATTTTGGATTGAAGACAAGACGTTCAAAGCTGAAAATCAATCAGAAAAACCTAAATTTTACGTATTAGACATGTTTCCTTACCCTTCTGGAGCAGGATTACACGTAGGTCATCCACTTGGATACATTGCGTCTGATATTTATTCTCGATACAAAAAATTAAAGGGTTTCAACGTTTTACACCCAATGGGTTACGATTCTTTTGGTTTGCCTGCGGAACAATATGCGATTCAAACTGGTCAACATCCTGCGATTACAACAACAACGAATATCGAAGGTGGTGTTGATAAACAAGGAAATGTGATTGCTGGTTACGAGAACCAAATGAAAAAAATTGGTTTGGGATACGATTGGGATCGTGAAATCAGAACTTCAGAACCTGAATATTATAAATGGACACAATGGATTTTCAATCAATTATTTGATTCATATTATGATAATTCAACCGATAAAGCTGAATCCATTTCAAAATTAGTTGAAACATTCAAAACTGAGGGTAATGCAAGTGTAAATGCTGTGGCAGATGATGATATCGAAATCTTTACCGCAGATCAATGGAATGCCTATTCTGAAAAAGAACAACAAACAATTTTATTAAAATATCGTTTAACTTTCTTAGCAGAAGCAGAAGTAAACTGGTGTCCAGATTTAGGAACTGTTTTAGCGAATGACGAAGTAATTAACGGATTATCTGAACGTGGAGGATTCCCTGTTGTGCGCAAAAAAATGACACAATGGATGATGCGTATCACGGCTTACGCTGATCGTTTGTTAACTGGTTTAGATAAATTAGATTGGCCAGATCCGATCAAAGAATCTCAAAAAAATTGGATTGGTAAATCTCAAGGTGCATCAATCTTTTTTGATGTTGTAGGAAACGATGAAAAAATTGAAGTTTTCACTACTCGTCCTGATACTGTTTTTGGTGTTTCTTATGTAACATTAGCGCCAGAGCATCCTTTAGTTTCTCAAATTACAACAGCAGAAAACAAAGCAAAAGTTGATGCTTATGTCGATTATACTTCAAAACGTTCTGAACGTGATCGTTTAGCGGATGCTAAAAATATTACAGGAGAATTTACCGGGGCTTACGCCATTCATCCATTTACAGGAAAACAAATTCCGATTTGGATTGGTGATTACGTATTGGCTTCTTATGGAACTGGAGCTGTAATGGCTGTTCCTGCTGGTGATGAACGTGATTTTGCTTTTGCAAATCATTTCAATTTACCAATTATTAATATTTTCAAAAATCAAGATATTTCTGAAGCTGCTTTTACAGAAAAAGGTGGATTCGAATTACAAGATTCTGATTTCTTAAACGGATTAGATTATAAACAAGCGGTTGCAAAAGCGATTGAAGCTTTAGAAGAAAAAAGTTTTGGACAAGGAAAAACAAACTTCCGTTTACGCGAAGCTGTTTTCTCTCGTCAAAGATATTGGGGAGAACCGGTTCCTGTTTACTTCAAGGACGGGATGCCTTACACAATTCCTACAGAAGCTTTACCAATTATTTTACCTGAAGTGGACGAATATTTACCAACATCTGAAGGTGAGCCACCATTAGGGCGTGCAACAAAATGGGCTTTTGATACAACAACTAATCAAGTTGTAGATAATACTTTAATCAATAACGAAACTATTTTCCCAATAGAACTAAATACAATGCCAGGTTGGGCAGGTTCTTCTTGGTATTGGTTACGTTATATGGATGCAAAAAACGACAACGATTTTGTATCTAAAGAGGCTGTTGATTATTGGCAAAATGTAGATTTATACATGGGTGGATCTGAGCATGCTACTGGTCACTTATTATATTCTCGTTTTTGGCAAAAATTCTTATTCGATAAAGGTTTAGTTCCAACGGATGAGTATGCAAAAAAACTTATCAACCAAGGAATGATTTTGGGAATGACCGCTTATGCATATAGAATTAATGGAACAAATACTTTTGTTTCTAAATCTTTGAAAGATCAACATGAAACAACACCAATCCGTATTGATGTTAAGTTGTTAAAAGATGGAGGCGACGAATTAGATACAGAAAAATTCAAAACTTGGAGAGAAGATTTTGCTAATGCAGAATTTATCTTAGAAGATGGGAAATACATCACAGGACGTGAGGTTGAAAAGATGTCAAAATCTTACTACAATGTCTTAAATCCTGATGATATTTGTAATCAATATGGAGCAGATTCTTTACGTTTATACGAAATGTTTTTAGGTCCTGTTGAACAGTCTAAACCATGGAATACACAAGGTTTATCTGGAGTTTATTCATTCTTGAAAAAATTCTGGAGATTATATCATTCAGGAACAGAAGAAACATTTTTTGTTTCGGAAGATGAACCAACAAAAGAAGAAATGAAAGTGTTGCATCAAACCATCAAAAAAGTGGACGAAGATGTAAACAATTTCTCTTTTAATACATCGGTTTCTACTTTTATGATTGCTGCAAACGAATTAGGAAAATTAAAAACAACTAAACGTGCAATTTTAGAGCCTTTGGCTATTATTATTTCTCCTTATGCACCGCATATTGCAGAAGAATTGTGGTCAAAATTAGGACATGAAACGTCAATTGCACATGCAGATTTCCCTGTTTTCGAAGAAAAATGGTTGATTGCAGATGCTAAAGAATATCCAGTTTCATTCAATGGTAAAATGAAATTTTTGTTAGAATTACCTTTGTCGTTATCGAAAGAAGAAATTCAAGAAATTGTAATGAACGACGAACGTACAATCAAACAATTGGGTGATCGTACTCCGAAAAACATTATTATTGTTCCTGGAAAAATCATTAATATCGTTGGATAAAAAAAGATTTTAGATACTAGATTTTAGTATTGAGAATATAGATAAAATCCTCGCAATTGCGAGGATTTTATATTTTATACTATCTTTAATCAAAACTATAACTCAATGAAATATTTACCAACACTCGAAACAGAACGGTTAATCATCAGACCTATTACGATTGATGATTTACAAGATTTTTTTGAAATGGATTCACAACCAGAAGTTCATGAATTTCTAAAAGCAGAACCTATTCAAACCATTGAAGAAACAAAAGAAATTATTGAAGATATCCAAAAACAATATGAAGAACTTGGACATGGTCGTCTTGCTGTTGTTGAAAAAGAAACAGGTAAAATGATTGGTTGGACTGGTTTTAAATATATTATAGAAAGCGAATCGATGAATAATAAATTCGATTTTATTGATATCGGATATCGTTACAGAAAAGAAACTTGGGGAAAAGGTTATGCAACTGAAGCTGCCGAAGCTTGCATGGACTTTTACAGAAAAAATATGTCACATATTAAACTAAACGCAATAACGCATGTTGATAATAAAGCTTCTCGAAATGTGTTAGAAAAAATGGGATTTGAAGTCACTGAAACTTTTCATCTTGACATGTGGGATTTGGATTGCTTTTGGTATGAATTGAAGAAATAATTAACTTCAAAATAATCTTGGTTCACGCAACCTTTTAAGCAATTGATTCTCTTTCTTTTAAATACTATTTATATGAAAAAGAATTTTTTACTTTTTTTGTTCGTTATTGGTTTTGGACAATTCATTTCAGCACAAGAAAAATCAAGCGATGAGCGCAAAAATGTCATCACTTTTAGCGTTCTTTCAGCAGCATTATCACCTCCAAGATGGACGTTTGGATACATTTATAAACTCAACGAACGTTATTGGATTGGCTCTGAAATCGGCTACGGAAGTTATCATAGCATTCCTCTTAGTCACAAACCAAAATATAAAATCAACGAAGATTATCAACTTTTTGAGATTCGACCAGAATTTTTTATCAATCTAAGCGAAAACAAACGAGTAAAACATCTTATTTCTTCTGAATTTTTCTATATTCATCACACTGATCATCTTGAAAATGGAGAATTTTATCGAAAAGATGATCAAAATTTTTCTTATTTATATTCTTATGATACTGCCGATTACAAGCGAGAAAAATATGGAATAAATCTTAATTATAATGTTTTTATACAGTTGCACAAAGGTCTTATACTAATGCCAAAAGTTGGTTTAGGTGTAAAAAATAGAAATGTAAAATATTCGAATATTACAAATTTAGAAAGTGTTGATACTCGAATTTTTGATTATTTTATGAGCGGTTTAGAAAATCATTATAAAAAAGAAGGTTCTTCTACAGATTTCAATTTAAATCTTAACTTTAAAATCGGTTATCAATTTTAAACAAAACATGAAAAAAATAATTTTAACGACAATTTGTTTGGCTGTCTCACAAGTTAATTTTGCACAAAAAATTTCAACGAATGATTATGAAGTTAAAACAACTTTAGCTGACTTTAATCTAAAAGGAAAGGTTGAAAAAGTGACTTCAAACGCAACAAATGCAAAAGGAAACACCACAACTTTACCTTTTTTAGAAAATGAATTTTACAATCAAATTTCGTTAGAATTTAATTCAAAAGGTTTGTTAACAAAACGAACAAATTATTTGGATTATCAAGGAAAATTAGCTGTTTATAACTATGTTAATTACGACTACAATAACTCAAATTTAATTGATAAACAAACGAATACAGTTATTAACAATGGTGAAGATCCAAAACGAGTTGCTTCGGACAAAAACTTCGTTTATGACAATAAAAATCAGTTGATAAACTTGACAGAAAAAATCGAAGGGAAATCGTCAAAATCTAATTATGAAACGATTTTTAATTATTCGAATAAGTTGGATAAAATCACAACAAAAGTGGAAGGTTCTACGATTAGTGAAAATAATTTGACGTATAACAAAAATGGTTTATTGGTTTTGGATGAAATAACTTCTTTTGATGGAAAAAAAGGACGAAAATCGTATTATATTTATGATAAAGAAACGCCTATTTTTCAGGAAGAAATTGCTGGAAATTCGAGCAAAATAATGTTTTTTGAGAATGGAAATATTTCTAAATTACAATCATTTCACGCCAATAAAACGTTAGCCTATCAAGCTGATTTCGATTCGAAAAATGAAATTGTCAACTTTAAAAAACAATCCTTCCGAAATGGACAAGTAGTTTTAACTTCTTATCAAGTTTCGTATGAATATGATTCGAAAAATAATTGGATAAAAGCCTCTATTTCAACTAATGGAGAATTGAAATATGTTGTAAAACGAACGATAAATTATTATTAAAACACAAAAGGTTGAGCGTTGCTCAACCTTTCTTCACAAATAAATAACACTACACTACTTAAGTCATAAAAGTAGGATGTTAAGCTTAAATCGCTTTTGGCGTATATATTTTTCTTAATTCTTTTGTCGCCGCAACCATTTCAATCAAAGCTTTTTCGGTTTCTTCCCAATGACGCGTTTTTAGTCCACAATCAGGATTCACCCATAATTGATCTGCCGGAATAACTTTTGCCGCTTTCTCTATCAAATCAACCATTTCTTCTTTCGACGGAACTCGAGGCGAATGAATATCATAAACTCCAGGTCCGATATCATTTGGATAATTGAAATCTGAAAAAGCATTTAATAATTCCATTTGACTTCTCGAACATTCAATTGTAATAACATCCGCATCTAAATCAGCAATATTTTGAATAATATCGTTGAATTCTGAATAACACATATGCGTATGAATTTGAGTAGAATCATCAACATTACTTGAAGCTAATTTGAACGAATCAACCGTCCATTTCAAATAATTTTGCCATTCATCTTTTCTCAATGGTAAACCTTCTCGAATTGCAGGTTCATCAATCTGAATAATTTTAATTCCAGCTTTTTCTAAATCTGAAACTTCATCACGAATCGCCAATGCAATTTGTTTACACGTCGTAGATCTTGGTTGATCATCGCGAACAAAAGACCATTGCAAAATCGTAACTGGACCAGTCAACATTCCTTTTACTTTTTGTTCTGTGATAGATTGCGCATATTTCGACCAATAAACCGTCATTGGAACTGGGCGATAAACATCACCAAAAATAATAGGCGGTTTTACACAACGCGTTCCATAACTCTGAACCCAACCATTTTTAGAGAAGACAAATCCGGCTAATTTTTCACCAAAATATTCCACCATATCGTTGCGCTCATATTCACCATGCACCAAAACATCAATGCCAATTTCCTCTTGCCACTCTATCGTACGCTTGGTTTCTTGTTTCAATAAAGTATCATATTCTTCGGCAGATAATTCTCCTTTTTTATATTTCGCACGCCAACTTCTCACCTCTTGTGTTTGTGGAAAAGATCCGATTGTTGTCGTTGGGAAAGGCGGAAGATTCAATACATTTTGTTGCACAATTTTTCGTTGTCCAAAACTATTTGTACGATTATAATCTTCATCTTTTATTGCATTTACTCGTTCTTTAACTTGAGTTTGATGAATTAATTGAGAATTTTTTCTATTATTAATAGAGAATTGATTCGCTTCATATTGTTGAATCAATTTTTCGTCATTCGGGTTTGAAAAATAATTTTTTAAGAAAGCAACTTCTTCTAATTTTTGCTTCGCAAATGCAAACCAATCTTTGATTGTTGTCGGAAGATTTTTTTCGTTTGTTTCTAAATCTAAATCACAAGGCGAATGTAATAATGAACAAGATGTTGAAATAATAACACGTTTTTCTCCAATTTTGTTCACAACTTTTTCTATGGTTGAAAGCGATTTTTGAAAATCATTTTTCCAAATATTTCGACCATCAACTAAACCTAAAGAAAGTTTTAATTGAGAAGGAATTAGATTCAATATTTCATCGATTTGATTTTCGTCACGAACCAAATCAAGATGCAAAATATCAATTGGTAAATTGATTGCTAA
The DNA here is from genome assembly GCF_002322895.1 of Empedobacter sp. UBA1574. Lineage (NCBI taxonomy): Bacteria > Pseudomonadati > Bacteroidota > Flavobacteriia > Flavobacteriales > Weeksellaceae > Empedobacter > Empedobacter sp. UBA1574. Next base: position 37,816 of record NZ_DCOI01000007.1, read on the forward strand.
AGCTGTATTATCTTTCAATCCATCAAAATAAGTTGCGACCTGAATTGTAAGTTGAGGAAATTCTTTTCTTATTTTTTTGTAAACTTCTTGATAAGCTGTTTTCGATTTTTCGTCTAAATCTAAAGCTAAAAAAGGTTCGTCGAACTGAATTGTATTTGCTCCATGATTGATTAAATCATGAATAATTTCAAAGTAAACTGGCAATAAATTCTGAATTAAATCAATTCGATCAAATCCCTCTTCTTTTTCTTTTCCTAATAATAAATACGTAATCGGTCCAATTAAAACAGTTTTTGGATTAAAACCTTCTTTTTTTGCAGCGATAAATTCGTTTACAATTGAGTTTGAGAAATATTTAAATTCTTGATTTTTTACAAATTCCGGAACGATATAATGATAGTTGGTATCAAACCATTTTGTCATTTCCATCGCTGTAATATCTAAATTATCTTTTTGATAACCTCTTGCCATCGCAAAATACAAGTCTAATTCTGTGTTCTTTTTATTTAACGCAACCGTATTGAAACGCGCTGGAATTGCACCAACTGATAACGTAGAATCTAAAACTTGATCATAAAAAGAAAAGTCATTACACGGAATTAAATCAATTCCGGCAGCTTGTTGCAATGCCCAATTTTGTTTGGTAATTGTACGGCTTGTTTGCAATAAAGCTTGTAGTTCAATTTTACCTGCCCAATAGTTTTCGCAGGCTTTTTTTAGTTCACGGTTAGCGCCAATTCTTGGATAACCTAAAATTTGTGTTTGCATTTTGATTGTTTTTTAATGTTCAAAAACACAAACGCGAGTTGATAAATAGTAAACCTATTGTGACAGACTGACTTCAAATCGCGAAAGTATCATCTTTTGTTTCTATTGGTAATCTGACTTGTAATTTGCATTACTTACAGTTGCGCGACAGCTCGTGATTCTCACACGATTCCCCAATAATTTGTTGTTTATTTCTTTACAAATGTAACAAGACAAAATAAACGATTGTAAAACTTGAAAAAATAAGATTATACAACTTATTATTAATATTTTTACAAAACAAAACACTTAAACAACGATAAAATATCGTGTTGAAAAGAATATTATTTGGATGGAAACATTAGATCAAACCGATTTAGAATTATTAAGAATTCTACAAAAAGATTCGAAATTGACAGTAAAAGCAATTGCTGCTTTAGTTAATTTATCTCCTTCACCCGTTTTTGAACGTATAAAAAGGTTGGAACAACAAGGTTATATCAAAAATTATAGAGCGGTTTTGGATGCAGAAAAGCTGAACAAAGGCTTTATGGTTTTTTGCAGCATTAAGCTAAAACAACATGATCGCACGATTGGGAATAAACTTGTGGAAGATATTTTGTTGATTGATGAAGTGGTGGAATGTTATAATATTTCGGGCGAATATGATTTTATCTTAAAAGTACAAGTTTTGGATATGAAGCAATATCAAGATTTTGTTTTCAATAAATTGGGCGCTTTAGAAAGCATCGGGAGTACGCACAGCTCTTTTGTGATGGCTGAAATAAAAAATACGTACGGAATCAATATTTAAAAAAAAAAACAAAAGGTTGAGCAATGCTCAACCTTTTTTCCACAAATAAATAACACACTACTTTTTGATTACCTTGAAAGTAGAATTGTTAACTTTTATGATGTAAACACCTTTTGGTAAAGAGGAAACATCTAATTGATTTTTCCCTTTTTGAAGTGTTTTCTCTGTCATTTTAGTTCCTGTAATAGCGAAAATTTCGGCTTTTGAAGCTTCATTTGTTTCAATAAACAATACATTATTAACAGGATTTGGATAAACATTTACAACAGATTTAGCTAAATCATTTGTACCTAAAACGGCTGATGAAATTGTGATGTTTTGTGAAACAACTTTTCCATTCGAATTGAAAGAAAGTTTAATTTTAGCTGTTCCATTTTTTAGTGGATTAATCACTAATTCTTCCTTATCATTAATCGAAATTTCAGCTACATCATCATTTTCAATGATTTCTAAATCTTTTACAATCGCTGCTGATAAATTATCAACATCCGAAACTTTATCTTTCAAATCAATTGTTGTTGCTGTGTTAATTTGATAAGTTGTCTCTAAATCATTGATAATTGGTGCCGCATTATCTGGAAAAACAGGCATTGAAGGAAACCAATAATACTCACTTAATTTCACCGACTCTTTAAGAGTTCCATTATCAAAAAATCTATGCACAAAATTAATTTGAGAATTAGTTCCCCAACCTGAACCAATAGTAGTTAATACTAGTTCGTTTGTCAACGGATCAATTCTTAAACCTGCTCCATAATATGTTTCCTTTGGTGTTGTATCTTGACCAGGAATCTATATAAAACTTTCTTCAAATTTATTATTTGTTACATCGTATTTCACAACATTGATTCCTGATAAAAAATAAATAGTATTATCTTGTGTTGAAGAACAAAAAGTACCAGCATTCCAAGCAAAAGGAGCTGGAACTGTTTTCGTAGGAATAGCAATTTCTGAAGTTTCTAAAGTAGTAGGATTTATTTTGACTAATTTTTTAGATAAAGCCCCCCACACATTTCCATCTTTAGATTGAACTACAGAAATAAAACTTCCAGCAATCGTTTGTTTTATTTGATGTGTTTTTGGGTCGATAACTAAAATTCCTCCAGTACTTGAAACAGCAAAAACAAATTTAGATGTACGAATCATATTTCCTACTTGACCAACTTTAGAAGTTCCATCGATTATCGAACCAATTTTCATATTTTCGATATCAAACAAATAAAGTCCACTTGAAGTTCCTACATATCCTGTTTTAGCATCAACCCCTACAAAACTTCTTCCATCACCACCAATTGTTTCGAAGCTGGCTTTTTTCTGTAATGTATTCGAGTCAGCTACAACTAAACGATTTTCTTGTTTCGAAACAATGAAAAAATTATCACCGTATATCGTTCCATATTGAGAAGTTACACCTAATTTTTCTCCAGGATTAACTGTTTTATAAACATTATAATCAACCGAATCATTTGCATTGATAAAATTAATTGCCCCATTTGCTTTACCAAACCAGTCTTCATTCACAATAAAAACGCCGTTTGTATATTCTTTTGTTTGTGCAAAACTTGTTTGAATTGCAGCTATTGTAAAAATCGAAAGTAAAAATTTCTTCATGTATTGTTTTTTTAGAAATCCGAAACCATCATCCAAAAATGACAGCCTCGGATAAAAATATTTAGAATGTTAGATTATTGTATTTTTTCTACTTTTAATTTATCCATTGTAAAGTATAATGCTGTGTTTGCTCCCCAATTTCCTACATCTGTAGTTTCTAAAAAGAACATTAAATATTTAACTTCTCCTAAAGCAGAAAGATCCACATCTTGCCAATTTGTTGAAATATTATTTATTCCATTTCTAAAATCAACAAAATAATGAGTTACAGGTTTTTCTGTAGTCAATTGTTTATTTGCTGAAACACCATAAATATGAATCGCGAAATAATCTCCTTTTACAAACTTTCTTGCATATGCATCACCATTCAAAATCCCATAATATGGCCACGGACTAATAGCTAACTTTACATTTTTTGCTTTGTATTTATTAGCTGTATCAGTAATTTCTACTACACTCGAAAATCTGTCAATCTTAACTTCTTCTCCATATTTCAAAACTTTCTCAGATGGTTTGTGATCAGCGAAAGAGACTAAAAATGGTGTTCCTTGTCCATCTGCACCACCTTTTGCCATTGTACCCCATTGATTATCTAACCAACCGCCTTCTTTATCTATTTGATCAGAATTGTCATTACTATTAGAAACCGTGAATCCCATCCATGTTAAATACTCTGGCCAAGCTGTATGTTTAAACTTGAAAATACCTGAAGTTAATTCAGCGTCTTCTGTATAAGTACCTTCCCAAATTTTTCCTCCGGCTGTAGCAGTTCCTTTTGTTAAATCAAACTTTGATAAATCTAAAGTTTCATATTTTTGTTGATCTACTAATTCAGTATTGTCGTCATCATTATTACAAGAAGTCAATAAAAAGATTGATGATGTAGCAAATAAGAAATTAAAGAATAATTTCTTTGTAAAATTAAAATTCATTTTATTTAGTTTTGTTATATTATAAATGCAAATCATAAGCACCTGCAACTTCTGTTGAGATTTCGCCTAACCAACCCGCTTCTTGATTTGTTGCTGTGTAAACTTTGATAAAATCGATTCCTAATAATTTAACAGGATTTCCATTTTTATCAACAGCCCAATCAATATCAATATTTGAATCTTCGCTGTTATTTGGTGCATTGTCTACATAACCATAAGCCAATTGTTTACCAGTCCAAATACCATTTTTCTCTGTATAATTGCTTGCCAAAAGTGTACCTGAGAATTTTAACTGATCCGAACCAAACCACAATGGATAATATGATTGTTTATGATAAGAATTTTTAGTTTTATAACCTGAATTTCCTTGATTATCTGTCCATTTTACATATTCAGGATTAGGTATTTTATCTTCTTCGGTTGGTTTTTGATAAGAAATACTATAATTTTTTATTGTATTTGGATTCGTGTACTCACTTCCTGCAATTTCGTACCATTCGTCGTCATCTGGTTTTCCGTTTTTATTTTTATCATATGCAACCATCACAATTCCAGGTTCAGAAGATCCAGCAAAACCATTTCCTAAAACTTTAAAATCGCGTTTGTTTGGTTGGTTCATAATCGTATGGTCAAAACCAAATACCACATATCCTCCGTAACCTCCAAGTGTAATCATTGTAGATTTTTCTCCTACTAAAGCCTTAGCAGCTTTGGCTGTCATATCAGCTTGAGTTTCTCCTGTTACATAAGATGGTAAAGCATTTGTGAATTGTCCAACTGCTGGCAAATAATCAAAGACTTGAGAAATATATTTACTGTAAGTAGATAATTCTTGTGTAACATTAACCTTTGTTTTTATCGTTTTAGAAGTTACTCCTGAAGTAATTTCTAATGTTAAATCGTAAGCACCAACTTTATCAGAAACAAAACCTAAGGTTTTCTCATTACCAATAATTTCATTGCCAAGTTTCCATGTATATGTTGCATTTTCGAAACCAGAAACAGTTGGTTCAATTGAAACAATTTTTAAACGTGCTGCATCATAAGATACTTGTAAAGTAGCATTATCAGGATTAGTCTCGATAATGTTTTCATCATCACTACAGCTTTGTATTAAAGCAAAACTTAGTGCGGTTAGTAAGATTTTAGAATATTTCATATGTAAATTTTATTTATAGACAAAAGCAAAGTGAGCAGGAATATTTCCAGCAGCAGTTTTCCATTTAAAAGCACCATTTTTATCAAAACAATAGATGTAACCCATCGAAACATAATTTCCGACATCGGTTAGAAAAAGATCTTTGGTTTGAGGATTTACAGCAATTCCGTAAGGCGTTTCGATTTCATTAATAACAGGATCATTGACCAATGTTTTGTTGATAACTTGTTCTGTTTTGGTATCAATTACACCATAAGTTTTTGTGTATTCGAAAGTTGTGTAACTAAATTCGTTTGAATAATAATAGAGTTTGTTATCAACAATTGTAAAGTTAGAAACAGGAATATCAAATTTCTTTTTGATTTGATGCGTTTTACTATCCAACACATATAAATTTGATGGAACGTTGTAATAATCACCACGAGAAGTCACATATAAATCGCCATCTGCATCTTTTTTTAAACGATGAAGGTTTACTTCAACATCAATTTTTTTAGTTTCTTTAAACGTTGATAAATCAATCACAGAAATCGTTTTATCATATTCAGGAACTCGATATCCTCCTGAGTTTGCTACATACAAATTATTCCCAACAACTTCTAATTCTTCTGGCTGATAACCTACGGTCACTTGTCGCGTAACCGATAAATTAATCGTATCTATTTCGACCACTTTTCCCAAAGGCGCTTTCGGATCGATTGTAACAGGACCAGCATACGAAGATGCATACGCTTTCCCATTTGCAAACGTGATGTAACGACCATTTTCTAAAGGAATTGTTCCCAGATGTTTGGCTGTTCTTACATCCATTACTTCGATAAAATTTGATACGTTGATAACCGCATATAACTTATTTCCATAAATTTTGATATCATTCCCAACATCTCCCAATTCCTTTACCATAGTAGGATTTACGGTTGCATATATATTTCTATTATAGGTTCCTGTTGTAAAATCCATATAATCTACCGTAGCCATATTACTTCCCATTTTTCCTTCGTTTAGTAAATAAAAACCAACGACATCTGTTTTTTCGGGATCGGTTACACCTTCTTCCTCTTTCTCGATCAAATAAGTATCTTGCTGACAAGCATAAAAAGTAATTGCTGTTAAAAAACAGACGAATAATTGTTTGAAATTTCTCATAAGTTTGCGCTTAATATTAGCTTGAATTGTCTTCCTGGCATTGGATAATTTAAAACCACATCATATTGTTGATTCAAAATATTATTTAATTCAAAAGAAACTTTGAATAGACTTTGATTCAACCTAAACTCTTTATGTATCCCTAAATCATTTGTAAACCAAGGATTAAGACGATTTATTTTAATATTATCTTGATGAACATTGTAACGTTCTCCCACATAAATAAAACTGTAATTAAAATTCCATGTTTTATAAGAAGCCGCTAAAACAAAAGAGCCACTATGTTTTGGTGTATATGGAATTTGATTTTTGTAGTAACTTTTTTTAGGATTCGAATAATCTAACGCTTGCAAAAAACCGTAGTTAAGCATTGGCGAAACCTCTATTTCTCCTAATTGAAATGTTGATCGAATTTTAACATCCAACCCTTTTATTCTGACTTCATCCAAATTGAGCATAGTGAAACGAAACAAACTTCCAGAAGGCGCAGCCACAATTTTATCAGTTACTTCATTGTAAAAAGCATCGGCTTGAATCGTAATATTTTTGAAGAAATTTTGAGATGATTTAGAATAAGTAAAACCAACATTATATTGTGTAGAATATTCTGGTCGAAGATTCGCATAACCAATGTCTGTGTAGTACAAATCGTTGAACGTTGGCATTCTAAAAATACGTTTATAAAACGCTCTGATATTAAAATCGTGAGATTTGAATGGTTGATAATTGGCGATAATCGTTGGCGTCCATATATTTTTATCAGGCGCACTTGTGTTCATTTCTACTGATTCTTTTACAAAAGTTCCAAATAAACTTCCTTGTAAACTCAAACGTCCAAGACGATAAGTAGACGCGAACGCAACAAGATTTGTATGACGAGTAGGAAAAGAAAAATTCTTTAAATCTGCTCCCATATTATTAAACTGATAATCTGTTGCAACATTCACATCCCAATTATCTGTAATCGAATAAAGATTCGCCCAAGACACATAAAACTCGCGTTGTGTGTACTTATTTTCTATTTTTACTGTCGAAACTGTATCTGTATAATGGGTGAAATCGTAAGCAAACTTTGCGTTTATCTTCGATTGAAAATTTCTGAATCGTTTCTCATATTTACCTTGAACAAAATAATTTCTATCAACCAAAGTTTGTCCACGTCCATCAAATCGACCACGCACAATTGCAGCAGGAATTCCACGATCCGAATCATACAAATATCCTTTTACATTCCAATTCGATTGATTTCCTTTTCCGATCAATCCTAATTCCAAACGTTTTGCATCAACTTGTCCATCTCTACGTTTCAAAAGTGTATCGTATGCAGTAGTTCCATCCAAATTTTTGCGTTGATAACGGAATTTATATATACCATTCGTTTTAACATATTCTGCACTCAAAACAGCTGATAATCTATCCGTAATTTTCTGTTCAATACGAATAGAAGGATTGATTAATTGAATCGAGCCTAACTTATAACGAAGTGTAGCATTCGTTTTTTTATCACCAATAAAAACAGGTTTTTTGGTTTGAAGATAAATAGCAGAAGCAGAAGCATAATCTTTCGCTGATTGAAAAATATTACTTTTTTGACCATTATATAAAGAAATCATTTCCATATCGTCTAAAGAAAATTTTCCTAAATCGACAATTCCATTCTGCGCATTTCCAAGTTGAATTCCATCATAAAAAACTGCAACATGTTGAGATCCCATCCCACGAACATCAATAGTTTTTAAACCTCCAACTCCACCGTAATCTTTAATTTGCACTCCTGCAAAAAAACGAACAGCATCTGCCACAGAATGGCTATTTAAAGCCTCTAGTTCCGCTCCTTTCAATTCCTGAACAGGAACAACGGCTTTTACATTATTTTTTAAAATATTAACTTGCTGAAGCTCTAAAATACTATCATGAATAATTTGCGCAGAGGCTATGCGACATGAAAGCAAAATCAAGCTGCAACAAATAATTATAGTTTTTAGATTTCTCATTTAGCAATAATCAATTGTTGCTAACGAGAGTATATGAAGAAGTATTGAAAGGACGAACCTATCCAAAATTTGAACTTCACGCTTTAGTCCCCGAAAGCATTCAACATTTATCATTTTGGTAGGTCTTCTGACTTACTCCTTTTTTAGAAATCCTTCCCATTAAAAACAGTGGATATAATGTATCTAAAAAATATGGAGCTTACAGCAGCGGGTCTGTTCAGGATTTTCACCTGATTCCCTGTTACCGAACGGTTAAGTTCGCACCAAATGTTAATCAAAAGTAAAATTATTATTTTGAATAAACAATTAAATCTTTATCAATAATAGCTAAATAAAAAAAGCTAACTCATTCGTTAGCTTATTCTTTTACTTTATTTATTTCGATCACTTCTCCAGTTTCATCAACCTGAACCGCAATCTTTTCATAATTCCATTTATCAAATTCTTTCTCTCCTACAATAATTGCAGTTCCAGAACCTTTTGTTCCTTTTATAGGTACAGAAATGTTAGCTTCACCAATATCATTTGTAATAGAAATATTTCCAGTAAAAACTCCGTTCGTTTTAACATCCGTACCCAATTTCTGCTGAACTTCAACATTTTGATTAATAATATTAATTGCATGTTTCGTTACATCACTATCCGAAGTTATCTTACTAAAACCCCAAAAAGCACCACCAATTAACAATCCAAAAAATAAAATCACAAACGACAAACAGCCAACAGGCACAACCCATTTCCAATTACGTTTAAACCAACTTTCCTTTGGTAACAATTGATTATCATACTGATTTTCTTCCATAATATATAGGTTTTGAGTAAAGATAATAAATTTGGGCGTTCCCTCGCTCTTTGCCTTCCATTTATATTATTCATAGAATAAGCAAAATAATACAAACACAGCTAATGCAAATCGCTCGGTCGGGCTATCCGTTGCAATCTTTTGTAAAAGAAGATTAGAAGTGATTACAGGAAATACAATTTCTACAAAAGGATTTCCACTGCTATCCCTAACGCGGGTTTTAAGTTCTGAGTTTTGAGTAATAAGTTATAAGACATAAGATTTAAGACTGACAATAAAAATCTACAAAGGAGTGTTTTCGAGTTATGAGTTGT
>NZ_DCOI01000025.1:0-73264 GCF_002322895.1 Empedobacter sp. UBA1574
AAATTCAGGGGGATATCCACAGTACAAATTATTGTCAATCAAATTAGAAGTTTCTAATTATTTCATCTTTTTATAAACAGTGATTAAATATGAAAACTACCTCAACTAAGTAAAGAGAACATTATATATTGATATTTAATTTTCTTGAAATTCCTTTCAAAATATTTAATGACAACTTCATCTTTTCATTTTTAAAATAGTATTTTGCATAGATGAATATTTTCTCGTATCATATCGCAAAGCTTAGCTATTTTCAAGCTTTTAAATTGATGTTTTTTCCTTTGAAAACAAATAAAATAAATGGTTTGAAACATTCCGAAACGATGTCCACAATGAAATTAGGTTCGCCCATTTTTTCGAAAACAAGGATTTTCAATCAAACTATTATTGTATTTGCACAATGGGAAGATGAAAAATCACTCGAAAATTTTCTAAAATCCAATTCATACGGAAAACTTTTGACGAAAGGCTGGCATGTTCGATTAGATTTTTTGAGACAATGGGGAAATATTTCTGGTTTTCAAATTCCGACAAAAAATATCGAGGTAAATATGACAAATGAGCCTGTTGTTGCGGTAACAATTGCGCGAATGAAATACACAGAAATTCCTCGTTTTCTGCGCTGGGGAAGACTAGTCGAGAAATTAGTTCGTGATCACAAAGGCACAACACTTTCTTTGGCTTCTATTCGATATCCCAATATTATTTCGACATTTTCGATCTGGAAATCTCAATTAGAAATGACAAATATGGTAAATGGACATAGCAAAATATCTGATCCAAAAAGACACGCTAACGCAATGAAAGAGCGTAATCGAAAGGATTTTCATTTTGAATTTACAACTCTCCGGTTTAAACCAATTTCTGAACATGGACAATGGAATAATTGCGAATCTTTTCTTCCAAAAAAAGAAAATATTTAGATGAATTTAGCTTTTACAATGCAAAAATTTCAGGATTGGTTTACGCAACAATGGGTGATTCTTTGGGGAAGAAAAATTAATCCTACAGATTATCCGTGGTTGATTGCTCCTTTCGGAGAATTGAACGGAATTGGCGAAGAGTTTATTTATCAATTAGCAAAAAATGAAAATTTAATTGTCACTCGAAATTCAACTTCAAAAGGATTATTAAGATCTATTCATGAATTGAATTTCACTGATAATCAACTTGAAATTCTACCAAAAAAAGTGATCGATTTTTATGAATCTACAGCAAATTATGATTTAGAATTCAATGTAAAATGGAATCCTTATTTTTCATTTTTTGGTTATTTGGTCAACCGATTATTTAGTCAGCGAATTAATCAATTAAATATTCCGACAAAAAATATCGCGCAATCTGAAGATTTAGTAAGTGAAATTATCACACTAAATCATCCGCAAAACAACGAAATTATTTATACCATTTGGTTGAGAAAATTCAAAACTTCGGGTAAAGTTATTTATTCGGGAATTTACGGGACGTGTACACTTCCTTCTGGCAAAACCTGTATCAAAGCTGTTTTTCCTTTACCAAAAGGCAATGCAACAGTTATTATGAGTCCTAGAGTCAGTCATGAGAATGAATTGATTTTAGATTCGAGCGGAAAACAATTTGGAGATGCTGGTTTCTACTTTTTATTGAATGATGCTAAACACAATTATTGGGCTCAATTTATATCTTCATTTACCGATCAATTAATTGTAAAAGAAAAAGATAATCATTTACAAGCAATTCAAATTCTAAAACTTTGGGGATGTAAAGTTTCACTATTTACATATCGCATTCAGAAGAAAACCAAATAAAACGATTTCTTCACATGACTTTACAAATACTTTTAATTAGCTTTATAAAATGAATCATTCAGAACTATTTTACAAAGTTGATATCGTTGTGATTGGAAGTCGTTCAATTATTAGACGAAATCTCAAAAGCTACCGATGCAACATAGGTAAAAAGAAGATCACTCGATTTTAGAGATAACAAATTCACCGAAGAATTAGGGCAAGAAGCCGTAGCAATTGTAGATAAACGTGTGAGAGAAGGCTTGCCCATTCAATGGGTGCAAATAGAGCTGGTGCAGCAATTGCAAGAGAAATAATTGCTTATTTAGGTGTGTAACTTTAACATTTATTTAATCAATGCATTTAGTATTAAATATTTACACGTAAAAACCTTACTAACAAATGGATAATTTATTTGATTAAAGTCTATTAAAAATTAAATTTTTTCATTATAAATAATCAATAATTTTATGAGTTCTATGATTTTAATTAGTGGAATTCACAATCCTAGCGATTATATTTGTAAAAATTTAAAATTAGTAATGACAGCAGTAATCATTATCTTTGTTATACATTGGTATGCTTCTTTATTTTTCCAAACTTTTTTTCATCACCGATATGCATCACATGCAATGTTTACGATGTCAAGAGCTTGGGAAAAAATATTTCACGTTTTAGCGTGGATTTTTCAAGGTTCATCTTATCTAAGTCCCTATACATACGGGGTTATGCACAGACATCACCACGCGTATGCAGACACAGAAAAGGATCCACATTCGCCACAATATGATCCAAATTTCTTTGCGATGATGTGGAGAACTCGTATTGTTTACAACGAAATTGACCACGATAAAACACAAGTTTTAGAAAAATTCAAAAAAGGTGTTCCTTCTTGGCGTTCTTGGGATAGATTTGCTGGAAATAATGCTGTACGTTTAGCTTGGGTAATCATTTACATATTAATTTATGTTGCTGTTGACGCTCCACTTTGGACGTATTTTGTATTCATTCCGATGCAAGTTTTGATGAGCCCACTACATGGTGTAATCATCAACTGGTTTTCACACAAATTAGGTTACCGTAATTACGATGTTGGAGATACTTCGACAAACTTGATGCCGATTGACTGGTTAATGTGGGGAGAATGTTTACATAACAATCACCATAAATTTGGCGGACGTCCTAATTTCGCAGTTAAGAAATGGGAATTCGATCCAATGTATCCATGCATTTGGGCAATGAATAAAATGAATATCATTCAGTTCAAAAAAGGTAAATTAGACACCGATTATATGTAAAATAAAAGCGATTCAATAAATTGAATCGCTTTTTTTATTTCTTTTGATAAACGATACTTTCTATATATTTCTTGAAAAAGAATTTGTGTTCGACGATTTTAAAATTGGGTAGAAAACTTTGATACATTTTAGGCAATTGAGAAATATCCAAACCAATAACAATTCTAAAAAAGCTCAACATCACATTCGTCACACTTTTTTGCCAACCTTTCTGATTTTGTACAAAATCAACATAAAACCACAAACCTCCTACTTTCAAATACGAATTTAATTGACTAAATAATTCTTCTGCTTTGGATTGATTAAAATGATCAAACAAAAAAGTAGTCATCACCACATCATATTTTTTATCCGTTTCGAAATCAAAAATATCCGCAACAATAAAATTTATATTTAAATTCGACGTTTTTTCTATTTTCGCTAAATCAATCATTTTCGAAGAAAAATCAACATAATCTATATCCAATTTTAGATTTAACTTTTCTATTTCAGCGATAAATTTTCCCGCTCCTCCTCCAACCCACAAGATTTTATCATTCTTTTTCAAATATTTTAAAATCACAAAATGAGCTTGATGTTGACGATTTAAAAAAATCAACTGGCTCAACGAATGATAATATGGCGCAATAAAATTGTAATTCATTATTCGAATAAAATTACGCTTAAAATTCCACAAATTGCTTTCAACAAAATCATTCCATCAATCGCAATTAAATAATATAAAATGGCTTTTGGACGATTGAGTTTAAAGGCGAAAATAGCTAAAAAAACAATCGGAATTAACATAAACAATATGCGGTGAAGTGGTAATCCATAACATATTCCGAAGATTACAAAACTCAAAAATCCTAGAAATATTAAGGGTAAAATAATGCGGTTTAACGTAAAATGATAACCATATTTTACAACAAAGGTTTTTAAATTTCGGTTGCTATCATCTTCATAATCTTTCAAATCAAACAAAATCGCATTCACAACGCAATACATAAAGGTTTGAGAAAATAGAAAATAGAATTTTGCATCAATGACATAATGCGTTTCATTCTTCAACATCAAAAATAAAACAGGTAAAAAAACGGTTGTAATCGCCCAAGTCCAGCCAATTAAAAATGGTTTTAACAACATCGTTTTACGTAATGAAATTCCTAATTTTAAATCATAATAACCAAAGGATAAAACTGTCGTAAAAAATAAAACAGCCAACCATTTCCAAGTTAATATTTCGTAATTCGGTAAACAATTTATCGCTAAAATAATTCCAGAAACTAAAGCGATTACGGCTAAAATAGCGGTATAAATACAAACAGATTTACGATGAGTAATGTAAAACTGAGTTCTTGGATTACTTGATGATTTTAAAGATTTTGGAATTCTGTAGGCATACAAATAAAACAATACGGTAATGGTGCTAATAAAAGCGTAATACGCAATTGAATTAAACGGTAAACCAATTTTGATATTCGTCTCTATATTGAGCACGATAGAAAGTAGAATTAAAAAAAAATTGGAAAAAAAAATGTTTACGATAAATCGACTAATCACTTTTTTTTCCATTTTCTTAACCTCTTAAATTTTGAAAAATTCTAGAATGACATTTTTATACGTTTCACCAATCGGAATTTCTTCGTCTTTCAAATATAAGACTTTATTTTGAATTGATTTCACTTTTTTTATCGAAACGATATAAGATCGATGAACTCGGACAAAAAGTTGATCGGGCAGTTTTTCTAAGATAGATTTCATCGATATTCGAGCAGTAATTCGTTTTCCGTTTGCGAGATGAATTTTTACATAATCGTCCAAACCTTCAATAAAATCGATATCATCGTACGCAATTTTATTCAGTTTATAATCAGCTCGAATTGTCAAAAACTCTTTGTCTTCATTCAGTTTTTTATCCACCAAAATCAGCACCGCTTTATTCACTGCTTCTTCAAATCTATCGTAATCTATCGGTTTCAACAAATAATCTATCGCCGCAACATTAAAACCATCAACCGCATATTCTGCAAAAGCCGTAGTAAAAATAACAGGAATTTTCTTTTCTAAATTTTTGTAAAATTCCATTCCATTCGTACGCGAAATCTGAATATCCAAAAACATCAAATCGATTGGAAATTGATTGATATATTTCTGTGCATCTTTCAAATTTGAGAATGTTTTCACTAACTCGACATGTTCATTTCTCGAACAATAATTTTCGATTACCATTAATGCTAAAGGCTCGTCATCTATCGCAATTACTTTAATCATTCAAGAAAATTTTTAGTTCAACAATAAATTTAGATAAATCATTATGAATAGCTAATTTATAATGATTTGTATAAAAATAATCTAATCTCTTTTTCGTATTTTTCAAACCAATTTCACTTTTTTCAGTTTCAAGATTTACCTCTTCCGAAATGGTATTTTCTACGTTCAAAAATAGTGTTTGTTGCTCAATTTTTATCGAAATAATAACGGGTTGCGAATCTTCATCAATTACGCCATATTTGAATGCATTTTCGATAAAATTAATTAAAATTAATGGTGAAATTCTTAAATCCGCAGGATTTCCTTCAACCTCAAAAATAACAGATTCTTTGTGCGTTAATCTCAATTTTTGCAACTCAATATAATTCTTGATATAATCTAAATCTTGTTGCAACGGCACAAAATCTTTGGAAGAATCCGAAACCACAAATCGCATCATTTTGGATAATTTCATCACCGCATCCGAAGCAGAATCAGATTTTTGAAGCGTTAAAGCATAAATATTATTCAACGTATTGAACAAAAAATGAGGATTAATTTGTGCTCTCAAATAAGCAATTTCAGACAAATGTTTCTCATTTTTCATTTCCTGAAAACGTTTATTTTGACGTATAAAAAGCGAAACAATCGCCATCATCGAAAACATAATAATTTTCGGACTCCACATCATAAAATCGCGAGGCGGTTTTCGAGGCTCAAAACGATTAAAAGGCGGAGCTTTTGGTGGAACTTTGTTAAAATGAAACGCAAATTCTGGAACTTTATACACTACAAAAAAGAAAATGATGAGAATAATGATGTAGAAAAAATAACGTTTCTGAAAATATAATTTTGGAATTAACACAAAATAATTCACCAAAAAGAACACTAACAACAAGATATTTTCGAAAAGCATTCGCTTGAAAAAACCTGTTTTGAAAATAGATTGATCGCTCGAAAAATTTGGCGCAGCAATAAATGGAATCAACAGAAAAATAATTGAAACTATGCTGAAAATAACGATTTCTCTCTTAGTAATTTTTACTTTATTCATCTTCTAATTCAATTGAAACAATAGAAAAATGTTGTCTATTTGGAATCATCAATGTTTTGATATTAGTTTTTAATTCTTCATCCGAAGAAATTAAATAATGATTGTTCACTTCTCCAAAATAGAAATATTGTTTGGTATAAAACGTAAGCGCAACCTTGTGATTTATGTGATTTTGATTAGATGAATTTATAATATCCAACTCGAAATCTACAAAATTAAGGTGGATTTTGTTCAAATTATCTGTGATTTGATACAAATTTCCTTCCAATTGTTCGATATACGGAATAGTCGCCATTCCTACCAAATAATGCAATTGCTCTGCTTTTTTATTTTGGCGCAACAATTCTCGAAAAGTTTCTACTTTATGCGTTTCTTGTTGAAAAAGTTGCTCTTGCAAATAATACTCTTTGTACGTCGCATGAAAAACATATTTCTCCCAAATTGACGTTGTCGAAGCATCAATCACTAAACGATAAGCAAACTGAACTTTTTTAATTGTTTTCATCTTTTGGTTTTCTATCAAAAGGAGGCATTCCATCTGGAGGTGGAGGCATTCCTGGCCCTCCGCCCATCGGCTCTTTTGCTTTCTCTATATTTTCTGTAGAAATTACAATATCTGCCTCAATTGTATATCCTTTTTCTAAACTTCCGCTCACTTTTGCCAATTGATTTCCGTCTGTATCATCTGTAAAAACATTGTCATTCTCATTGTACGTTTAGCCATTCAAACCTTTTGTATAACCATATTCTTTGGCTGAATTTACAATTTCTACAACAGAATTTTCACCTTCTGGAAAAGCGATTTGAGTCACTTTTAATGATTTTCCTTTCTGATCGTAAATATGAACATGGATATGCGTTGCGCGACTTTCGTACCAACCTGGGAAAATAGAATTAAATTCAACATTTCCATTTTCATCGGTTACTTGTCTACCTCTCAAAAATTTATACGATTTATAATCGGTTGGTTGCATTCGTATTCCGCCATATTGCGAATAATTTCCATCTTTATCACAATGCCAAATATCAACAATCGCGTCTATTAAAGGTTGACAGCTTTCATCAACATTGGTTACATTAATTTTGATTGTCGCCTCTACTCCTGTTCGATCGCCTTTTATATTTTTTGATAAAAAATCTTCTGGCTTTTTTGTAGGAAATGGACCTTCTGTTTCAGAGGCCCATACTTCACAATCATTTACAACAGTAGAATCTTTGCAACTCATCAACACTTTTGGAACAATTAAACTTGCTCCTAATAATCCTAAACTATTTTTTATAAAATCTTTTCTTTCCATTTTGTTAAGTATTTTTAACATTAGTAATCAATTACCATTAACAAAGAATTTTCGCTCAACGATTCAAATTCAACATTCTCATCAGATCTTATTTGTAATAAATCTCTTGATTCTATTAAACGATTGTGAACTTCAAAAATACCTGTCAAAGAAATGATTAACCAACTTCTTTCGTTTCTTTTGAATGGTAATTCAGATTCTTTTCTCAAGTCAAATTTTCCTAAAAAAACATTAAACAAATCATGTCGGATTATTTTCTCTAAACGATTCTCTCTATCCAAATCAATTGGAACAATCATTTTAGCAATTTGCTGTTTTTCTTTTACGATGAATAACGCATAGAAATAAGAAAAATCGTGGCTCAAATCGCCTTCTATTTCTATTATAGTTCCTTTTTCTAAGTAATAAACAAATGATTGATTGACTTCAATTTTCCAATTAAAACCATTCATATTCAAGCGAATATTATTCAATAAAGGCATTAAAATAATATAACCACTTTCTTTAATTACTTTTTGATAAGTACCCATTTCGCTTAACGCAACATCATCAATAAAAGCAAAATCCAAAATCGGATTTGTATCATTTAAAGCATTTATCCTAATAAATTTATTTTCAAATAAATTTCGATTCTCAGCCTTGCACAACTTTATCATGTCCTCATATAATCTTCTAAACAAAAGTATATATCGATATTTTGTTATCTAAATTTAAGAGGTTAACCTAAGATTTTTGTAGGTTAATTGAAATATGAATGGTTTTTATTTATCTTTAACATTAGAATTATATTTGATCAAACACAACAAAAATGATAAACAAAAAAGTAAACAGCATCGAAGAAGCGCTACAAGGCGTAGAAAGCGGAATGACGCTTGCTGTTGGAGGCTTTGGACTTTCTGGAATTCCTGAAAACTTGATTCAAGGATTGGTAGACAAAAAAATCAATAACCTTACGTGTATTAGTAACAATGCAGGTGTAGACGATTTTGGTTTAGGATTATTATTACAAGGACGACAAATCAAAAAAATGATTTCTTCTTATGTTGGAGAAAATGCAGAATTTGAACGTCAAATGCTTTCAGGTGAATTAGAGGTTGAATTGATTCCGCAAGGAACTTTAGCTACTCGCTTAATGGCTGCTGGTTATGGAATGCCTGCAATTTTTACGCCTGCTGGAGTTGGAACTGAAGTCGCTGAAGGAAAAGAAATCAGAAAATTTACCTTTCACGGAATCGAAAAAGAATATTTGTTAGAATATGCTTTCGAGCCTGATTTTGCAATTGTAAAAGCGTGGAAAGGTGATACAGCGGGGAATTTAGTTTTCCGTGGTGCAACAGCAAATTTCAATCATCCAGCTGCTATGTGTGGAAAAATTACGATTGCCGAAGTGGAAGAATTGGTAGAAATTGGAGAATTAGATCCAAATCAAATTCATACGCCTGGCGTTTATGTCAATCGAATTATTCAAGGTGCGAAATACGAGAAACGTATCGAAAATAGAACTGTTCAACCTAAATCATAAAAGAAAATGTTAGATAAAAATGGTATTGCAAAACGTATTGCAAAAGAAGTACAAGACGGATTTTATGTGAATTTAGGTATCGGAATTCCAACGTTGGTTGCTAATTATATTCCCGAAAATGTAAATGTTGTTTTACAATCAGAAAATGGATTATTAGGAATGGGACCTTTCCCTATCGATGGTGAAGAAGATCCTGATTTTATCAATGCGGGTAAACAAACGATTACAACTTTACCAGGTTCAGCTTTCTTTGATTCGACGATGAGTTTCGGAATGATTCGCGCACGAAAAATCAATTTAACAATTCTTGGCGCAATGGAAGTTTCGGAGAATGGAGACATTGCCAACTGGAAAATTCCTGGAAAAATGGTAAAAGGAATGGGCGGTGCAATGGATTTAGTAGCTTCGGCTGATAATATTATTGTAGCCATGCAACATGTGAACAAAGCAGGAGAATCTAAACTTCTAAAAGAATGTACACTTCCTTTAACAGGAATAAAATGTGTCAAAAAAATTGTTACTGAATTAGCTGTTTTAGAAGTTTTACCAGAAGGTGGTTTCAAATTATTAGAGCGAGCACCAGGAATTTCTGTGGAAGACATCAAAAATGCAACTGAAGGAAAATTAATTATTGAAGGAGAAATTCCCGAAATGATTTTATAAAAAATAAAGATTCGAAAGGAAAGTTAAAAAGCTTTCCTTTTTTTATGCTCGATTTGTTTAACTTTATTCAAATTAATACTTAAAAATCGATGCAAACAAAATTAGTAATCGCTCTACTTTCACTCAATTCTCTTGCTTTTGCGCAGCAACAGAATTTAGTAAAATATGTCAATCCCATGATTGGAACAGAAAAAATGGGACATACTTTCCCTGGCGCAACTGTTCCTTTTGGCGCTGTTCAATTAAGCCCAGAAACAGATTCTATTCCTTATGCTATCAACCACAAATACAATCCAAAAGTTTATGATTATTGTGCGGGTTATCGTTTTGAAGATAAAACAATAACTGGATTTAGTCATACACATTTTAATGGAACAGGACATTCTGATTTGGGTGATTTCTTAATTATGCCAACCGTTGGAAAATTAAAATTAAATCCCGGAACTGCTCAAAATCCTGATAGCGGTTATCGTTCTCGATTTTCGCATCAAAACGAAACTGCCGAAACTGGATATTACAAAGTCAAATTGGATGATTATAATATTTGGGCAGAAATGACCGCTTCTACTCGAGTTGGTTTTCATCAATATACATTTCCAAAATCGATTGATTCGCATATTATTTTGGATTTGAATGCTGGAATTTATAATTATGATGACAAAAATACATGGACGTATGTTCGCGTGGTGAATGACACATTGATTACGGGTTATAGACAAACACGAGGTTGGGCAAGAAATAGAACGGTTTATTTTGCGATGACTTTTTCAAAACCATTTAAAAATTATGGACAGAAAAATGAAGACGGACAAGTTGATTACAAAGGTTTTTGGCGTAAATGGAACGAAACTCAGAATTTTCCATTAATCGAAGGAAAAAAGATCAAAATGTATTTCGATTTTGATACAGAAAAAGATGAAAAAGTAAAAATCAAATTTGCGATTTCTCCAGTCAGTCAAACCAATGCGTTAGAAAATCTGACAACAGAAATTCCACATTGGAATTTTGAACAAGTGCGTAACGAAGCAAAAGAAAATTGGAACAAGGAATTGAATCGAATTCAGATTAAAGCTTCAGAAAATGATAAAATAAATTTCTATACAGCGATGTATCATACCTTCATCAATCCGACAACTTATATGGATGTGAATGGGCAGTACAAAGGTTTGGATCAAGAAATTCATCAAGCCAAAGATTTTACAAATTACACCACTTTTTCACTTTGGGATACCTATCGTGCACTGCATCCGTTGTTCAATATCATTCAACCAAAACGCAACAATGACATGGTAAAATCGATGATGAAACATTATGAGCAAAATCCAATAAAAATGTTGCCAATTTGGTCGCATTATGCCAACGAAAACTGGTGTATGAGCGGCTATCATTCTGTTACAGTTGTTGCAGATGCGATTGTAAAAGGTGTTTATAACGAAGATGCAAATGCTGCTTTGGACGCGTGTATTGTTACGGCAAATAAACGTGATTATGAAGGAATTGGCGATTATATCGACAAAGGTTATATTCCAGCTGAGAAAAATGGTACATCAATTTCGAATACGTTAGAATATGCTTTCGATGATTGGTCGATTGCGCAAGCTGCAAAAAAATTGAATCGAATGGATGTATATGAAACATTTATGAAGCGTTCTGAGAATTGGAAAAATAATTATGATGTTTCGATTGGATTTATGCGTCCTCGATTAGCGGATGGAAGTTTCAAGAAAGAATTTGATCCATTGAATACACATGGACAAGGTTTTATTGAAGGAAATTCGTGGAATTTTAGCTTTTTTGTTCCTCAAAATCCAAATGGATTAATTGAAGCAATGGGTGGAAAAAAGAAGTTTGGAGCAAAATTGGACAAATTATTTACGATGCATTTGCCTGACGAATATTTTGCGGAAACAGAAGACATTACGCGTGAAGGAATAATTGGAGGTTATGTTCATGGAAATGAGCCGGCACACCACGTTGCGTATTTGTATAATTGGGCGGGACAAGCGTGGAAAACACAAGAAAAAATCAGAATGATTTTGGATATGCAATACAAGCCAACGCCTGATGGTTTGGGTGGAAATGATGATACTGGACAAATGAGTGCATGGTATATTTTTAGTGCTTTAGGTTTTTATCCTGTTCAGCAAGGATCGACAGATTACGCAATTGGGAGTCCTTTGGTAGATCATGCTATATTGAATTTAGAGAATGGAAAACAATTTGAAATTGAAGTGAAAAATCAATCGAAGAAGAATGTTTACATCCATAAAATAGAGTTGAACGGAAAGAGTTTTTCATCTTTTAATTTGAATCATTTTGATATTGTTAATGGCGGAAAAATCATTTTTTATATGAGTGACAAACCTAAAAAATAAACGTTAAATATTTTATAATTAAATAAATAAGTTTGACTACTTGAGGAATAATGATTAATTTAAATCAAATTTAAAACCAAGAAAAATGGCTAAAAAGGCAAAAAAAGAAGAAAATCATTTACAAGTTTTAGTGGATAAATTAAAAGATCCAAAACATAAACAATTAGTTCAAACGAATCGTTTAAAGAAAAAACGTCGCAATAACGCAAAAAATTAAGCATAAAAAAACCTCCAAAATTTGGAGGTTTTTGTTTTTTAATATTTTATAAAATCCCCATCAACTCTACTTCAAAGATCATGGTAGAATATGGTCCTAATTCTTTTGAAATTTCGCGATCTTTATAACCAATTTCTGGTTTTACAACAAATCTAAATTTACTTCCAACTGGCATTAATTGTACTCCTTCCGCCCATCCTTTTATTACATTTTCCAAAGGAAAAGCGGCTGGCTTCTTACGTTGAACCGAACTATCAAAAACTTCACCTTTGATATTTGTTCCATGATAATGACACAAAACTGTATCGGATAAAGTTGGCTTCACTCCTTCGCCCAATGTGATTATTTCGTACAATAATCCGCTTTCAGTTTCGGTTACACCTTCTTTCAATTTATATTCTTCTCGAAAAGCTAAACCTTCAGTTTTATTCTTTTCAATCAATTCTTGTTTGCGTTTTAGTAATAATTCAGCTACTCCCATACCACAAATTTAAAAGGAATATTTTTAATTATAGCATATTAATCATTTCTACAAATTAGTTTACTTTTAATGAAATTATACAACTAAATGAAAAAGATAATATTTTCGTTACTTTTTACTATTATTTCAATTGTAATTTTCGGGCAGAATATCGTAAAAGAAATACCATTTCGATTAACAAAATACAACAATATTTTAGTACCAGTTATTATCAATCAAAAAGATACGGTGCAATTGATGTTACATACAGGCTCTGATTATATTACAATTATTGAAGATTCGTATAAAAAAATGAAATCTATTTCGATTTCTGATACCTTAAACAATGTGACATCTTGGGCTGGATATTCGGATATGAAAATGAGTCAAAGCAATGTGATTAAATTTGGTAATGAAGAGTTCAGCAAAATTCCAATTTTTATTGACAAACAATCTGGACATGAGAGTGATGGAAAAATTGGTTTGAAATTTTTTGAAGGAAAATATTTAGAAATCAATTTTGATGAGAATAAATTATATGTTTATGATAAAGCTCCTACCAAACTAAAAAAGTATACAAAATTAAATTCGAGATATTCTCAAGAAACACTGTATATAAAAGCTTTTCCATTTATTGACAAAAAACCGATTGAAACAGAGTTTATGATTCACACAAGTTTTTCTGGAGCATTGATGATTTCGGATGATTTTGCCAAAGAAAATAAATTATTAGAAAAATTTGAAATTATTGGAGAATCAAAACTAAATGATGCTGCTGGTAATGTAATACTTTCCAAAAAATCAATTTTACCTAATTTCGAATTGGCAAATCAAACATTCAAAAATGTACCAATGTCATTTTTTGATAGTACAATAAAAATTCAACACAAAAATATTATGGGTGGCGATTTGATTAAACGTTTCAATCTAATTCTCAATCCAGAAAAAGATATTTTATATGTAAAGAAAAGTAAATATTATAAAGACGAGTATTTTAAATTATAAAAAAAATCCACTTCATTTTGAAGTGGATTTTTTTATAAACTATATTGTATTCTTATTTTGCTTTGAATTTGTTAATCGCGTTAATCGTAAATTCTGATAAAACTAATTCACCCGAAATTTTTGCACGCTCGATTAATAACTCATCCCAATTTTCTGTTCCTTCCCAAGAAACACGTTTCAAATGTTTCATTGCTTCTGGATTTGAATTAGCTAATTTTTTAGCTAAAATATCGATGCCTTCATCCATTTCAACTGAATTTGCATAAACTTCTGCATACAAACCTTTTTCTTTAGCCCATTCAGCCGACTGAAATTCAGTTGCATTAATCGCCATTTGTGTAAAAGCAGAATTTCCAACTTTACGTTCTACAGCAGGTCCAACTACAAACGGTCCGATACCTACTGCTAATTCTGATAACTTTACAGATGCAAATTCTGTTGCAAAAGTATAATCTGCTGCCGAAGCAATTCCAACTCCACCTCCGACTGCTTTACCTTGAATACGTGCTAAAACAAATTTTGGTGCTTTGCGAATTGCGTTGATAACATGTGCAAATCCTGAGAAAAATTCTAGACCAGTTTCACGATCTTTGATTGAAATTAATTCGTCAAAAGATGCACCAGCACAGAATGTTCTATCTCCAGCACTTTTTAAAACAATAACTTTTACTTCGTCATCGTTTCCTAATTTTTCAATTTCTGTTGCTAAATTTCTTAATTGAGAACCTGGCATTGAATTACTTTGCGGGTGAAAGAATTCAATTGTACCAATTCCATTTTGTATATCTGATTTTACGTATGCTTCCATATCTAATTTGATAATTTTTTTAAATGTGGTAATGAGCAAATTTAACTAATAAATTATTCATTATATGTTTAATTGTTTGAATCAAAACAATTAATAATTTGAGATGCTTCGACATGCTCAGCATGACAAATATTTCACGTAATTTTTCAATTTGAAAATGATTCTAAATCATCTTCTCATTAACAAATTACCACATTCTCACATTATATTAATCTTGATTTAATTTTTTAACCATTGTTAAAATTGTTGCAATACCAACTGTTTCTCCCGTTTCGTCGTAAATATCAACCAACCAACGAACAATTCCTTTTGCCACATCGTTTTCATCTTTTTTCTCTTGATCGATTTTTTCTTTACACGTAAAACGCACTCCAATTGTAGAACCTGGATATACAGGCTTCACAAAACGACATTCATCTAAACCATAGTTTAATAAAACTGGACCTTTTTTCGCTAAAACAAATAAACCTGCCGCTTTAGACAATAAATAGTATCCGTGAGCAACATTACGCTCAAAAATAGTTCCTTCTAAAGAAGTTGCGTCAACATGTGCATAGAAATTATCCCCAGATAAAGCTGCAAATGCATTAATATCTGATTGTTGAATCGTATGTTTTGCTGTGATTAATGTATCACCAACTTTAACTTCTTCGAAATGCTTCGCGAATGGATGTTTATCTTCTTCGATATAATTTGCTCCATATTGGTATTGTTGAGTAACAGCTGTTAGTTTATTTGGAGAACCCTGGATTGCTGTACGTTGCATATAGTGTAATACACCACGCTTACCTCCCATTTCTTCTCCTCCACCTGCACGACCTGGACCTCCGTGTACTAATAATGGAAGTGGTGATCCGTGACCTGTAGACTCTTTGATACATTCTGCATCCAAAATAACGATACGTCCGTGTAAAGAACCTGCATTCAATACAAATTCTGTTGCGATATCATTATCCGCAGTAACAATCGAACAAACTAACGATCCTTTCCCCATACGAACTAACTCAATTGCTTCAGCAGTTCCGTTGTAAGGAATAATTGTAGAAACTGGTCCAAAAGCTTCGATGTTGTGAACATCAGTTTTATTGAATGGATCGTTGTTTAAAAATAAAATTGGAGAAATGAAAGAACCTTTGTTTTTATCAGCACCTTTCACTTCGAAATTATCTAAGTTTCCAAAAATAATTTCTTGCGATTTAGCTAATTCTTCTACTTTCTCACGAACTTCTTTAACTTGCGCTGCTCCCGCCAAAGCTCCCATACGAACACCTTCCACATTTGGGTCTCCAATTGTAGTCGTTGCCAAACGTTGTCCTAAAGCAATTTGTACATCCTCAACCAAATGAGCTGGAACCAACGCACGACGAACCGCTGTACATTTTTGTCCTGCTTTAGTTGTCATTTCACGTGTAACCTCTTTAATAAAAATATCAAATTCTAGTGAGCCAACTTGTACATCTTCTCCTAAAACACAAGCGTTTAAAGAATCTGCTTCTAAGTTGAATGGAACACCTTCTGAAGTAATTCTTGGATGTGCTTTTAACATTTGTCCTGTCCAAGCAGAACCTGTAAATGTTACAACATCTTCTGACTCTACATTATCTAAAATTCCGTTTGCTGAACCTGTGATTAATTGTAAAGCACCGTCAGGTAAAATTCCAGATTCAATGATTGCACGAACAACAGTTTCCGTTAAGAAAGAAGTAATTGTCGCAGGTTTTACAATAGCTGGAACTCCAGCCAATAAATTAACCGCAACTTTTTCTAACATTCCCCAAACTGGGAAATTGAATGCATTAATATGAATTGCAACACCTCGTTTTGGTGTTAAAATATGTGTACCTAAGAATGTTCCGTTTTTAGAGATTTTATGCGTTTCTCCTTCAACATAAAATGGTTGATCTCCGAATTGACGTCGTAAAGATGCATTGGCAAATAAGTTTCCAATTCCTCCTTCAATATCAACCCAAGAATCTGCACGAGTCGCACCTGTTGCCCAAGAAACCGTGTAAAATTCTTCTTTACGATCCATTAAGTATAAGGCTAATTTTTTCAACATTAAACCTCTTTCTTGGAACGTCATTTTACGTAAAACTGGTCCACCAACTGTACGTGCATAATCCATCATCGCACCGAAATCTAATCCAGCTGATGATGCAGTTCCTATTTCTTCGCCATTGATGGCGTTATATAACATTTGCCCTTCAGACGAACCTTTTGTCCATTGTCCTAAAGCATAATTTTCTAATTGTTTAGCCATTTTTATGTTGTTTGTGTATTTTTTTAGTTATAAGTCGTAAGTATTAAGTTATAAGTTTTTGTCATTCTGAGTTCATCTCAGAATCTCATTAAATTTAAGTGTGATACTGAAACAAGTTCAGTATGACATTTTACATAATACTTTTTACATTTTACTTACTTTCATTCCACGTTTTATAATTCGAAGCCATTGACTCGTAATAATAATCTGGAACTTCTGTTAATGGTTCACAAGGTTTTAAACTATCATGACAATCACTTGGTAATTGCATATATTGTTGAGTACCTTGATCTTTCCATTCGATCATTTGATCCGAAACTTGTTTTACGATTTTTGCAGGATTTCCAACCACAACACTTCTTGTCGGAATATGTGTATCAGCCTTTACAAAAGCTAAAGCACCAACAATACATTCGTCTTCTACCACAACATTATCCATAACAACTGCATTCATCCCAACCATACAATTACGACCAATTGTTGCGCCGTGAATAATTGCGCCGTGACCGATATGCGCTTTTTCTTTTAAATGAACTGTTGTTCCTGGAAACATATGAATCGTACAATTTTCTTGTACATTGCAATTATCTTCGATAATAATTTGTCCCCAATCACCACGTAACGCACAACCTGGACCAATGTAAACATCTTTCCCAATAATCACATTTCCTGTCACCACAGCTTGCGGATGAATAAATGCTGTTGGATGAACAACGGGTTTATATCCTTTGAATTCGTAAATCATTTTTCTAATATAGTTTTTCGTTTGACGAAATTCGAACTTAGTATTACTCGAAAAACTAACTTCGAATTTCGAATAACTATTTTATGCTCTTTCAATAATTACAGCGTAACCTTGTCCTAAACCGATACACATTGTAACCAATGCATAACGTTTTCCTGTAGCTTGTAATTCGTAAGCCGCAGAATTTAAGATACGCGCTCCTGACATTCCAAGTGGATGTCCTAAAGCGATAGCTCCACCATTTGGATTGATACGAGAATCGTTATCTACTAAACCTAATGCACGCGTACATGCTAAAGATTGCGCTGCAAAAGCTTCATTTAATTCAATTACATCAATATCATTCATTGTTAAACCAGCTTTTTCTAATGCAATTTTAGTTGCATTCACTGGTCCAATTCCCATAATGCGAGGCTCAACACCTGCAACACCAGAAGAAACAATACGTGCCATTGGTGTTAAACCAAAATCTTTAATCGCTTGTTCAGAAGCTAAAATATTCGCTGCCGCACCATCATTAAGCCCAGAAGCATTACCCGCAGTTACCGTTCCATCTGCTTTGAAAGCTGGGCGTAACTTTGATAAAATCTCCATTGTTGTATTATTCTTTGGGAATTCATCTATATCAAAAATAATAGCATCACCTTTACGTTGTGGAATAACAACAGGAACAATCTCTTTCGCTAAACGTCCATTCGCTTGCGCAGCAGCCGTTTTTTGTTGAGACCAAACCGCAAATAAATCTTGATCATCACGCGAAATATTATCACGCTCTGCTAAATTTTCAGCTGTATTACCCATTCCATCAACTCCCCACATTTCTTTCATTTTTGGGTTAATAAAACGCCAACCAAAAGTTGAGTCATAAATTTGTGCATCACCACCAAATGGAGAAGCCGATTTAGAAATTACTAAAGGTGCACGTGTCATCGATTCTGCTCCACCAGAAATCATTAATTGTGCATCACCAACCTGAATTGCTCTCGATGCTGCAATTGCAGCTGATAAGCCAGAAGCACATAAACGATTCACTGTTTCACCTGGAACTGTGTAAGGTAATCCAGATAATAAAGCCGACATACGAGCTATATTACGGTTATCCTCTCCTGCTTGATTTGCATTCCCTAAAATTACATCGTAGAATGCAGCAGGATCAATTGATGGATTTCTTTTTAATAATTCGGCGATTACCATTGCCCCCATATCATCTGGACGAACAGCAGATAATCCACCTTTTAATTTACCAATTGGAGTTCTAACTCCATCTATAATATATGTTTGGTTCATTGTTTTAAAGCTTTATGCCTAAAACTTTATGCTTTAGGCAATTTATAAAATTTATTCTTCAATTAAAGGTTTACCTGTTCTAAAGCAAGTTCCTTTAAATAAAGCAATTAATTCGTTGTTTTGATTTGTAACTTTGATATCGTAAATACCTGTTTTTTTCGTTGTCGAAACTTCTTGAGATTCAATGGTAAAAACATCTCCATTGCGTCCAGCTTTCGTAAATGAAATATGAACATCTAAAGCAACTGAGATATTATTGTACATATTGCACGAAAAAGCAAATGCAGAATCTGCCATCGCAAACGTAACGCCTCCGTGAACAGACCCCACTCCGTTCATCATTTCTGGACGAATTGCTGCTTGTAATTTTGCATATCCTTCTCTTACTTCAATTACTTCTAAACCTAACCATTCACTAAATTTATCGTGGTCAAGCATTGAATTTAATAACTTTTGTGATTCCATGTTTTGATATTTTTTAGTAGAATGTTTTGTTCTCTTTGACGAAATTTCTAATAATTGGACTTAAACGGTAACGGTCTTCGTGGTAATAATTGTACAATTCATCTAAATCGTTTTGTACATTTTCAAGACCATATTCATCCGCCCATTTCAATAGTCCTTTAGGGTAATTAACCCCTTTTGTCATCGCTGTATCTAAATCCTCACGGTTTGCAATGTTTAAAAATAAAGCATCAGCTGCTTCATTGATTAACATCACTAAAACGCGTTTGTAGATTTTTTCTAATAATGCTTGATCTTGAGATGGTGCTTTTTTCTCCACTCCTTCTGCATAATTGTAAAATCCACGACCAGATTTACGACCGTAAAATCCAGCTTCGAATAAACGTTTTTGAGAAAAAGATGGTTTAAATCTTGGATCATAAAAGAATGATTCGAAAACCGATTCGGTTACACGATAATTCACATCATGACCAATAAAATCCATTAATTCGAAGGGTCCCATACGGAAACCTCCAACAGAAGTCATCGCAAAGTCTATTGTTTCTGCATCTGCAACTCCTTCTTCTAATAAACGAATTGATTCGCTGTAGAATGGACGAGCCACACGATTTACTATAAATCCAGGAGTATCTTTTGTGATGACTGGTAATTTACCAACAGATTGAATCAATGCTTTTACTTCGTCTGCTAATCCTTCGCGTGTTTGTACGGCTGGAATAATTTCTACCAAAGCCATTAATGGTGCAGGGTTGAAAAAGTGGATTCCAATTACACGTTCTGGTTTAGAACAAGCAGATGCAATTGATGCGATTGATAATGAAGAAGTGTTTGACGCTAAAATACATTCGTCAGAAACGATTTCTTCCACTTGTTTGAAAACTGATTTTTTAATATCTAAGTTTTCAATAATTGCTTCAATCATCAAATCGATGGATGCAAAAGCACTTAAACTATCTGCATATTCGATATTGTTTTGAATTTCTTGTGCTTTTTCAGCAGTATATTTTTCTTTCGCCACTAACTTCTCGAAAGTCTTCGCTAAGTTTTGTTTTGAACGATCTAAAGCTTCTTTATTTGTGTCATATAAAACAACTGGATGACCATATTGAGCAAAAACTTGCGCAATTCCAGACCCCATTGCTCCACCACCAATAATTCCTATTTTTTTCATTTCTTACTCGCCTTTAAAAACAGGATTTCTTTTCTCGATAAATGCGTCTACACCTTCTTGATAATCTGATGTATTCCCTGATTTAGCTTGAAATAATCCTTCTTGAATTAATTGTTCTTCGATTGAATTATTAAATGTTTGATTCAATAATTTCTTTGTATAAGCCAAACCTTTTGTTGGAAGATTGGCTAATTTATCAGCAATCTTTGCAACTTCAGCATCGAAAATATCGTCAGCAAAAAACTCATAAATCATTCCGATTTCTTTTGCTTGAGCCGCCGAAACTTTATCTGCAAGCATCATTAAAGCAGTTGCTTTTTGAAGTCCAATTAAACGAGGTAAGAAATAAGTTCCTCCACAATCTGGGATTAAACCAATTTTAGAAAAAGCTTGAATGAAATTTGTCGATTCTTTCGCAACAACAATGTCACAAGCCAAAGCTAAATTTGCTCCCGCACCGGCAGCAACACCGTTTACAGCAGCAACAACTGGTTTGTCCATGTTTCTAATTTTAAGAACCAATGGATTGTAATTTTCTTGAACGATTTTATTGAAGTCGATTTCTTTTTCTTCTAAAACTTCTCCTAAATCTTGACCAGCGCAGAATGCTTTTCCCGTTCCAGTTAAAACCACTGCACGAACAGAAACATCTTGAGCTGCAACATCCAAGTGATGTTGAAGAGATTTAATCATTTCCTGATTAAAACTGTTAAAAACAGAAGGACGATTCAACGTAATCGTAGCAATTCCTCCCTCTTGTGTGTATAGGATTGATGTTGAATTTTCCATAATTTTTTAATGATGACATTTGAAATAATCAAATGGTTCGTGGCAACTATTGCATTGATACATAGCTTTACAGGCCGTAGAACCAAATTGACTGATAAGTCTGGTATCTGTAGAGCCACATTGTGGACATTCTACATTTTGTTCGTCTGAAAAGAGCTCATCGCTCGAAGGATTTTTAGTTGGAGGCGCAATTCCATAAGCCTTCATTTTTTGCTTTCCTTCTTCTGTCATCCAATCAGTTGACCACGAAGGGCTCAACTGATTAATGACATTGATATTTTTGAATCCTTTTTCGATTAATTTTAAACGAACAGAAATTGAAATTGCACTCATAGCAGGACATCCCGAATACGTAGGCGTAATTGTAACGTTGACACTTTCTTGGTCAATTAATTCAATTTTACGCACAACACCAAGATCAATTACACTAATCACAGGAATTTCTGGATCAGCGACTTCCTCCATGTATTGCCAAATTTCTTTTTCGGTTACCATTGCGAATCTGGATAAGTTCTTTGTAAATATTGTAAATCTGTTAAGATAAATCCTAAATGCTCTGTATGAACACCTTCTTTACCTCCTTTTTGTACAAAAGCATTTTCTACATCAGCTTCGATTGTCGCTTCGTCTAAAATTACTTTTACATTTGTTAACCAAGTCGCTTGGAATTCTTCTGGACTTGAAATTAATCCTTCTTCAACTAAAGCTTTTTGGTAAGGCGCTAATAAAAACGCTTCTTTTACATAAGGTAAAATATTATTTACAGCTTCCTGAATTTTATCGTGAGATTCTTGTGTTCCATCCCCTAAACGAATCATCCATTCTGATGACCATTTTAAGTGATATTTTACTTCTTTTAATGATTTTTCAGCGATAGCTTGTAATTTAAGATCTTTTACTTTCAAGAATTGTTCTAGCAATAACGCGTGGTAAGAATCATAAAAGAATTGACGTGCAACTGTATCACCGAAATGTCCGTTTGGTAACTCAACTAACAATAAGTTTTTGTATTCACGCTCTTCGCGTAACATTGCTAACGTATCTTCTGTTGCTCCATTTCCGATCATTTCAGCCGCATAGTCATAATAATTAGATGTTTGACCTAATAAATCTAACGCCATATTAGACATTGCGATGTCTTGTTCTAAAATTGGACCATGACCACACCATTCGCATAAACGTTGTGCCAAAATTAGATTTGTATCTGCTAAATGTAAGATAAAATCGATGTAATTTTGATTGTTTTGATAAACTGTACTTGTCATAAATTACATGTTTTTAATTTCTTCTGGTACATCATAAAAAGTTGGATGACGGTAAACTTTGTCTTCTGCAGGATCAAAAAATTGTTCTGCTTCATCAGGATTAGAAGCATGAATATTAGCAGATTCTACCACCCAAATACTTACACCTTCTAAACGACGCGTATATACATCACGTGCATTTTCTAGTGCCATTGTAGCATCAGCAGCATGTAAGCTCCCAACGTGTTTGTGGTCTAACCCTTGTTTACTTCTAATGAATACTTCCCATAAAGGCCAATCTCTATTTTCCATCTTTTTATGCGTTTTTGCGTTGTTCTTTTTCTAATTCTCTTTGTTTTCTTTTTTCGTGGTAAGCTGTTGCAGCATCACGAACCCAAGCTCCTTCGTTGTGAGCATTACGGCGAGCATCCAAACGTTGTTTGTTACATTTACCGTTTCCTTTCACAACATTCCAGAATTCTTCCCAATCAATTTCTCCGAATTCGTAGTGACCTGTTTCTTCATTGAATTTTAGATCTGGATCTGGAATAGTTAATCCTAAATATTCGGCTTGAGGAATAGAAATATCCACGAAACGTTGACGTAATTCGTCATTCGAAAAACGTTTGATTCTCCATTTCATTGATAATTCTGAGTTTGATGATTCTTCATCTTTTGGTCCAAACATCATTAATGTAGGCCACCACCAACGATTCATTGCATCTTGCAACATCGCTTTTTGTTCTGGTGTTCCTTTTGATAATACCACTAATGCTTCGTAACCTTGTCTTTGGTGGAAAGATTCTTCTTTACAAACACGTACCATTGCGCGAGCATAAGGTCCGTAAGATGTACGACATAATGGAACTTGATTCAGAATCGCAGCTCCATCTACCAACCAACCAATCATTCCGATATCTGCCCAAGTAAGGGTTGGATAATTGAAGATTGATGAATATTTAGCTTTACCTGAATGTAAATCATTTAATGTTTGAATACGGGAAACACCTAATGTTTCAGCAGCACAATATAAGTATAATCCGTGACCAGCTTCGTCTTGAACTTTCGCTAATAAGATTTTCTTTCTATTTAATGAAGGCGCTCTTGTAATCCAGTTTGCTTCTGGTAACATCCCAACAATTTCTGAGTGAGCATGTTGAGAGATTTGTCTGATTAATGTTTTACGGTATGCGTCTGGCATCCAGTCTTTTGGTTCGATACGAACTTCATTTTCAATCTTATTATCGAAGATTTCTTGAAAATCAATTTCTTTTGCACTCATTTCTAAACGTTTTTAAAGTTGATTATTTGGCATCAAAATCTACCACGACTTCTGCAGAACGAGGGTGCGCTTGACACGCTAATACAAATCCTCTTTCTAATTCATCTGGCTCAAGTGAGTAGTTGATGTCCATTTCTACCTCACCCTTCTCTACTTTACACTTACAAGTTGCGCAAACACCACCTTTACAAGCATAAGGTAAATCAGCTCCGTTTTGTAAAGCCGCATCTAAGATTGTGTCGCCATTGTAACCCAAATCAATCTGTAAAGCTGTTGCATCTAATTTAATGGTAACTTTACTCATTGTATCGTTTGATTGTTTTACAGCTTTTTGACGCTCTACCTTTTTCGCTTCTGCAGATGCACTATAGAATAATTCGAAATGTAAATGTTTTACATCAACTCCTGCTTCTACAAAAGCGTCACGACCGCTTAAAATCATTTCTTCTGGTCCACAAAGGAAAACTTCGCTTACTTCTTTTGGATCGATGATATTTTGCAAGAAATATTCAATTTTTGATTTATCAATACGACCACTCAAAATCTCAGCATCAGCCGTTTCACGACTCAAGATATTGTAAACGCTAATGCGTTCCATGTATCTATTTTTTAATGCTTCGATTTCTTCTTTAAAAATAATCGAACTTTTGTTTCTGTTTCCATATAACAGCACAAATTGACTGTTAGGTTCTGTTTGTAGAACTGTTTTGATAATCGAAAGTACTGGTGTAATTCCAGATCCCGCCACAATTCCTACATATAACTTTTTGTTGTCTTCGTGTACTTCTGTAAAGAAATTTCCTTGTGGAGTCATTACATCAAGAACATCGCCAACTTTGATTGTATCGTTAACAAATGTCGAGAAAATTCCATCCTCAATTTTCTTTACAGCAACTCTTAATTCATTATCCAAAGGACTTGAACAAATTGAGTAAGAACGTCTAATTTCTTCGTTATTGTGAAAATTCTTAAACGTTAAATATTGACCATGTTTGAATTTGAATTCTTGGTTTAATTCTTCTGGCACTTCAAATGTAACGGATACACAATCTGGTGTTTCCTTTTTTACATTTTTAACGCGTAATTGGTGAAAATTTATAGCCATATTATTTTTGAAATCCGTTAATTAATAGTGTCATTAAGTCATTTTCTAACTGCTCTGGTGAGATATCTCGTCCAGGTTTGTACCACAATTCTATCCAACGTAATGATGATAATAAAGTAAATAAAGCAACCGAAACATTCAAATCTTTAAATTCACCTGCTGCAATTCCTGCTTTGATAAGATTGGCGATTCTTTTTTCGTATCCTTTTCGAATTGTTTTATACAAATCCTTTTTCGTATCCGAAAGATTTTTCCAATCATTATTTGCAACAGAAACTTCGTTTGGCTCATCAATAATCATTCTGACATGCAATTGAATTAAATCTCTCAATTTCTGAACATTTGATTCGTTTGTATCTTCGATCGAGCTAATGTGAGAAACATATTGATTAGCAACTTTAAAACAAATCTCTTCTAAAATTTCGTCTTTCGAACGAATATGATTGTATAAACTTGCGGCTTCCATTCCAACCTTTTCAGCCAGTTCACGCATTGATGTTGCCGAATAACCTTTTTGTTTAAAGATTAAGGCAGCTTCTTGAATAATCAGTTCTTTTTTACTTTGTTTAGGCATATATTTATAAATGTCTGTTATCGATGATTCGGTTTAATTTTCCTCCTTCACTTTTCGGAAGTTCATCAACTTGATACAATTTAACATTCATTCCTAATCCAATATTGTCTCTAATTTTTTTGTGAATATTAGAGATTAATTTGCAACATGCATGATTAGATTCGTCGTTCAAATTATCACAAGTGAAACCTTGGCTTGCAAAATAGTCAGGATTAATTTCAAATCCAACTTCTACAGCATCCATATTTTTAGGTTTTGTTAAAACTACTTGATAATTTGGTGATAATTCTGGGAATTCTGGAATAAAATCAGCGATTTGTGTGTGAAAGAAATTTACACCTCTAATAATCATCATATCATCTGCACGACCAATAATTGGTCCCATTTTGATATGTGTTCTTTTCTTAGAATGTTCGTACGTAAGGGTTGTGATATCTCCCGTCCAATAACGCACCAATGGTAAAGCTTCTTTTGTTAACGTTGTAATCACTAAAACTCCAGGTTGTCCGTAAGGCACAGGTTCACCTGTTTTCTCGTCTACAATTTCTGGAAAGAAATGATCTTCCCAAATGTAAGATCCTGATCCTTGCTCTTCATAATCTTCATTAGATACACCAGGTCCGATAATTTCGCTCAATCCATAAATATTAGACGCTTTGATATTCAAACTTCCTTCTACTTCTTGACGTAACGCTTCTGACCATGGTTCTGATCCCAAAATCGCAAACTTAAGATTTAAGCTTTCTAACGATTCTCCTCTTTTTTTGATTTCCTCAGCTACTGTTAATGCATACGATGGTGTTGCACAAATCGCATCAGCCTGAAAATCTTTCAACAACATGATTTGTTTTTCAGTATTTCCACCAGAAATAGGAATAACTGTCATTCCTAATTTTTCTGCTCCATAATGTAATCCCAAACCTCCAGTAAACAAACCATAACCATAGGCATTTTGTAATGTCATTCCTGGTTCGCATCCAGAAGCTGCTAAAGAACGTGCTACTACTTCTGAAAATAATTCGATGTCGTTTTTGGTATAACCTACAACAGTTGGTTTTCCTGTTGTGCCGCTTGAACAATGTAAACGGATTACGTTGCTCTTTGGTTCTGCAAATAATCCGAACGGATAGTTCTCTCTTAAATGTGTTTTTTTGGTAAAAGGTAATTTGTGTAGATCTTCAACACCTTTGATGTCTTCTGGTTTTATTCCAGCTGCATCAAATGCTTCTTTGTAAAAAGGTACATTGTTATACACTTTTTGCAACATGTTTTGAAGTCTTTCGTTTTGAAGAACGCGCAATTTTTCAATTGGCATTTGTTCTATCTCGGGATTAAATATCATAATTTTTGCAGATTTTGATTTTTGATAATAACAAATTTAATCAAAAAAACTAAAAAAACTAACAAACGTTAGTTTTTTTAGTGTAAAAAATACAATTCATACTAATTATTGTCTTTTAATAAGATAAAACATCATTAATCAATGTTTTTAATTTTTCAGCATTAGGTAACATCTCTGCTTCTAAAGTCGAATTTAATGGAATTGCTGGCATATCTTGCGCTCCTAACACACGAATTGGTGCATCTAAGTACTCAAAACACTCTTCATTAATTAAGCCTGAAATACTCTGTGCAAAAGAGTTTTGCTTCGCTTCTTCTGTCAAAACAATACAACGATTGTGTTTTTTTACACTATTAAAGATTGTTTCTTCATCTAACGGAACTAAAGTTCTTAAATCGATAATTTCGACTTGATTAGGAAAATCCTTTGCCGCTTGTTTTGCCCAATACACTCCCATTCCGTATGTAATAATCGAAACAGAATTATGATTTTGAGAAGATTCAGCCGTTAAAACTTCACGTGCTTTACCAAAAGGCAATACATAATCTTCGTCCGGCTCAACTGTCGCAGCATCTTCTGTTCCTTTTATTTTACTCCAATACAACCCTTTGTGCTCTAGCATTACCACAGGATTCGGATCGTAATATGCTGCTTTCATCAAACCTTTCAAATCCGCTCCAGTAGATGGATACGCAATTTTAATTCCTTTAATATTCGTCAAAACACTTTCAACTGAACTTGAATGATAAGGTCCTCCGCTTCCATACGCACCAATTGGTACACGTAAAATCATCGAAACTGGCCATTTACCGTTTGATAAATAATTAGAACGCGCCACTTCTGTAAACAATTGATTCAATCCTGGCCAAATATAATCTGCAAATTGCACCTCAACAATTGGTTTTAAGCCAACTGCAGACATTCCAACCGTAGATCCGATTATAAACGCTTCTTGAATTGGTGTATTAAATACACGATTTTTACCATATTGTTTTGCTAAAGTTGCCGCTTCACGAAAAACTCCACCTAAACGCAATCCTACATCTTGTCCATATAATAAAGCTTCTGGATGTTTTGCCATTAATTCACGAATCGCAAATAATGCAGAATCTACCATTACTGTTTTATCTTTTCCTTCTGGAGAACGATTTCCTTTTTCTTCGTTAATCGGTGTTGATGCAAAAACATGCGTATATAAATCTTCAGAACGTGGATCTTCTGCTTTTAATGCTTCTTGATATTCTGCCTGAACTTGTTCTTTTATCTTATTCTCAATTTCGATTAAATCATTTTCATCGAAACCTTCATTTAATAAAGTATATTTTAATTTATCGTAAGGATCACGAGATTGTGCTTCCTCTAAATCATCTCTGTACCATTCTTTGCGAACGCCAGATGTATGATGATTCAATAAAGGAACTTTTGCATGAACCAAAATCGGACGACGTTCTGTACGAATAATTTCAATTGCACGTTGAATCGTTTCATAAGAAGCTAAAAAATCCGTTCCATCAACCACAAAAACTTCCAAACCATTGAAACCTTTTGCATAATGAGCGATATCTTGTGCACGAATTTCATCTGCCGAAGCCGAAATATCCCATTCATTATCTTGAACCAAATATAAAATTGGTAATTGTTTCAACGCTGCCATTTGGAAAGCTTCTGCCACCTCGCCTTCCGTACAAGACGCATCTCCTAACGAACAAACTGCAATTGGTTTTACTTCTTCATCACAAAGACCTTCTAACTCTTTGTATTGCATTCCCATCGCAATTCCTGTTGTTGGAATCGCTTGCATTCCTGTTGCACTACTTTGATGCGGAATTTTCGGCATATTATCACGGCGCAAACTTGGATGAGAATAATAGGTTCTTCCTCCAGAAAAAATATCGTCGCGTTTTGCCAATAATTGCAACATCAATTCGTAAGGAGTAATTCCGATTGATAGTAACATTGCATCGTCTCGGTAATATGCGCTTAAATAATCTTGTGGTAATAATTGTAATCCTGTTGCAATTTGAATTGCTTCGTGTCCACGCGCTGTTGCATGTACATATTTGCTTGTTACAGCTTTATTTTCTTCGTATAATTCGGTTAAAGATTTTGCAGTAACCAATAATTCGTATGCTTGTTTAAGTAATGTTGTTGTTGATAATGTGGTTTCCATTCTGATTAAATTTGCGTGTTAACATCCCAATTCTCCATGTAATCTGAAATTCGTTTCAAGAAAACGCCTCCCAAAGATCCGTCTATCACACGATGATCAAACGAAAGTGACAAATACATAAATTGTCTTGCTACGATAATATCTCCAAATTCAGTTTCTAAAACCGCAGGTTTTTTCTTGATCACACCAGTCGCTAAAATTGCCACTTCAGGTTGATTGATAATTGGCGTTCCCATCAAATTACCAAAAGTTCCCACATTACTTATTGTGAACGTTCCTCCACGAACATCATCTGGCGAAAGTTTATTATTTCTCGCTTTATCTACAATTGAGTTTACACCTTTTGCTAAACCTTCTAAATTTAATTCATTGGCTTGATGAATAACAGGAACAATCAAATTATTGTTTGGTAAAGCAGTTGCAATTCCAATATTTATCTCATTGTGTTTGATTATTTTAGTCTCAGTCTCATCAACTGATACATTAATCATAGGAAAGTCTTTAATTGCTCGTACAACACAATCTACAATTAACGGCGTAAATGTCAATTTCTGTTTGTATTTTGCTTCAAAAGGAGCTTTATTTTCTTCGCGCCATTTCACAAAATTCGTTACATCAGGTTCAACATAAGCCGTCACATGAGGCGAAGTTTGTTTGCTCTTTTTCATGTGTTTTGAAATCAATTGACGCATTTTATCCATCTCAATGATTTCATCTTTCGCTCCATAAGAAGAACTTGAAACTATATTATTTTTATTTAAAGTATTACTTGAATTATTAGTTGTAAATGATTTATTTTGAATATAATTTAATACATCATTTTTCGAAATTCTTCCATCACGACCAGAACCTTTTATTTGTGAAATATCTGTTGATTGAAGATTTTCTTTTTGGATAATACTTTTTACCAAAGGTGATAAAAAATGATTTGTATCGATTGAATTTATAACTTGCGAAGTTGTAACAGTTTCAATCTTTTTTTCTTCAACATTTTCAGTTTTTTGAGCTGATTGTTGTTGAGTTTCTGAAGGCTCAATTAAAGCGAAAACTTCTCCTATTTTTATTTCATCTCCTTCATTAAATCTAAACTCAATAATTTTTCCAGCAGTTGTAGAAGGCACATCAGAATCTACTTTATCCGTCGAAACTTCGGCAATTACTTCATCTTCTTGAATGAAATCGCCAACGTTTTTTGTAAAACGAACCAATTGTACAGACTCTACACTTTCTCCCAATTTTGGAATCGTTAGTTCTATATTCTTCATTTTATTTGTTTGCAGTTTTGAGCGTTGAAGATAATGATTTTTTATAAAAACTAATGAATGTTAGTTGAAATATTCATTAGTTTTACGCAAATTAATTAAACAATGGAAGATATTTTTGTTGGGATATGGTTTCTTTTTGTATTAACAATGACCTTTTTACCTATAATGTGTTTAATACATGTTATTACACATCAATTTAGAAATTTAAAAACAAAATTTCTATGGATTTTTGTTGTAGTATTAATTCCATACTTAGGTCCTATTTTATATTATTTAAAAGGTCGAAATATGGTTATAAATAACTAAAACCTCATCACCAAACCAACTCCCGCTTGATTATTTTGATAAACAGGAAAAAACATTGTCGCCACTTTTGATTCTTTATTTTTTGGAGAAAACCAATTGTTAATCGTAGGAAATAACCAATACGCCAATTCCGTAGATAAAATCCCTATTCCCGCTCCAGCAACAACATCTCCAACCCAATGGCGATTATTGATAACACGATAAACACCTGTAAAAGCTGCCAAAGGATATCCAGCCAAACTCAACCAAAAATTAGAATCTTGATATTCTCGAAACATAAATTGAGCCGTAGAAAATGCATTCGCCGTATGTCCAGAAGGAAAAGAAAGATTGTTTGTACCATCGGGTCTTTCTTCTTGTACAGTGTGTTTTAGCCCCATCACCAAACCTGTATTGATGATTTGAGATGTTGCAAAAATAATTGTACGATCTCGTAAATTATGTTTCCCTTGAACGCCAGCCAAATTCAATCCATAAACCGCTGCTGCAGGTAAATATTGTGTATAATTATCAAATTTATTTCCTTTTGTTTTATCTTCTAAAATTTCGTTTTGAGTAGATTTATTCAAATTATCCAATGCTGGAATTGCCAAACTCAGACTTCCATATGTAATTAAAGTCGCAGGAATAATCAACTTTTTGGCGTTGAAATGATAAACTTTATCTTCTGGATTAAATATTTGCTTTGGAATAGAATCAAGTTGAATTGAATCGGTTTTAGTTTGCTGAATTGTATCTTGTGCATTCCCTTTTATAGAAAATATTGAAAGTAATACACAATTCATGACTATCGTTTTTGTTTTAATTTGGTTCATTTTCACATTCATTTTATTGAACAAATGTATTTGAAACCTCCTTACACAAAACTTAAGATTTGATTAAGAAAAAAGCCATTAGAAATAATCCAATGGCTTTTAAAAAATATCTATTTATAAATTTCCTCGACGCTCTTGCTCTCTTTCTAAAGCTTCAAACAATGCTTTGAAATTACCTGCTCCAAACGATTGCGCTCCATGACGCTCGATAATTTCGTAGAATAATGTTGGACGATCTTCGACTGGTTTCGTAAAAATTTGTAACAAATAACCTTCTTCATCACAATCAACCAAAATTCCTAAATCTTGTAACTTCTTAATATCCTCATCAATTTCACCAACGCGCTCTGGAATCATATCGTAATAAGCCTCTGGTGGCGCTGATAAAAACTCAACTCCACGAGATTTAAGTTCTGTCACAGTTTTTACAATATCCTTAGTTGCAACTGCAATATGTTGTACACCTTCTCCTTCGTAAAAATCTAAATATTCTTCTACTTGAGATTTCTTTTGACCTTCTGCAGGCTCATTAATAGGGAATTTTGAATAACCATTTCCGTTACTCATCACTTTCGACATTAATGCTGAATATTCTGTATTGATTTGTTTATCATCAAACGATAAAATATTTACAAATCCCATGACATCTTGGTACCAAGCAACCGCTTCGTTCATACGATTCCAACCCACATTACCAACGCAATGATCCACATACAATAAACCACAATCTGTTGGTTGATATGTTGATTCAGACTTCACATAGCCTGGCATAAAAGGACCTTCATAATTTTTACGCTCAATAAACATATGAATCGTTTCACCATATGTATAAATTCCAGACATTTTTACTTCACCAAACTCATCTGTAATCGTAGTTGGCTCCATATAAGGCTTTCCTCCACGTTTCGTTGTTTGCTCAAAAGCATCATACGCATCATCCACCCAAAGTGCTAAAATTTTAACTCCATCACCATGTTTCATTGCATGTTGACAAATTGGAGAATCAGATTTTAAGCCAGATGTTAAAACTAAACGAATTTTCCCTTGTTGTAAAACATAAGAAGCTCTATCTCTCACTCCAGTTTCTGGGCCAGCATATGCAACTTCTTGAAATCCGAAAGCTGTTTTGTAATAATGTGCAGATTGTTTTGCATTACCAACATAAAACTCGATATAATCTGTTCCATTGATTGGAAGAAAATCTTGTGCTAATGCTATTTTTTCTGCAAATGTTTGTGTACTCATTTTTATTGTGTTTTTATTTTTATGTATTATCTAAAAAGTATTAAATTTTTACAGTTATTGATAACTTTGGGGGAGATTCCTCCTAACGTCGGAATGACATCATGTCAAGCTGAATTTATTTCAGCTTCTCTTCAAATTAACTTATGATATATTGAAACAAGTTCACGATGACAAATCGCGCAACTCATAACTCATAGCTCATAACTTTTAATAAAGCCAAGATTTATAATAATCTGGATCTTCAATTTCTAACGCTTGTTCAGTTAACATCAATGGTCTGAAAGGATCAATCATTACGGCTAATTCATGTGTTTCTTTCGCTCCAATCGATTTTTCAACTGTACCAGGATGTGGACCATGCGGAATTCCTGCTGGATGTAATGTAATTTGTCCTTTCTCAACCGATTTTCTCGACATAAAATCTCCATCCACATAATATAAAATCTCATCAGAATCTACATTACTATGGTTATAAGGAGCTGGAATCGCATTTGGATGATAATCGAAAAGACGTGGAACAAAACTACAAATCACAAAACCTGCTCCTTCGAAAGTCTGATGAACAGGTGGTGGCTGATGGATACGCCCTGTAATTGGCTCGAAATTATGAATAGAAAAAGCCCATGGATAATGATAACCATCCCAACCTACAAAATCGAAAGGATGAGTTCCATAAACGTAAGGATAAATTAATCCTTCTTTTTTGATCATAATCTTGAAATCTCCGTGTTCATCATTTGTTTCAAGATTTTGAGGACGTTTAATATCACGCTCGCAAAAAGGAGAATGTTCCATTAATTGTCCAAAATGATTGCGATAACGACGAGGTGTTTCAACTGGGCTAAATGATTCTGTAATAAACAATCGGTTATTAGAATCATTAAAATGAAGTTGATAAATAATTCCACGTGGAATCACTAAATAATCTCCATATTCAAATTCAATTTGTCCATAACCAGTTTTTAAAACTCCAGAACCTTCGTGTATAAAAATTACTTCATCCGCCATCGAATTTTTGAAGAAATAATCAGTCATCGATTCTTGTGGCGCAGCCAATGAAATATGCAAATCATTGTTAACCAAAACTGGTACACGAGATTCTAAATAATCTTTGGTAGGTTTTACTTTAAAACCTTTTAAAGAGGTATGTTTTAAATGTTTTGCGCGGACAATTTTTGGCTCTACCGAATAAGGTTCGCTAATCGCTTTTACCAAAGTTGGTGGATAACAGTGGTAAACATTGGAATACGTACTCGAAAATCCATGCGTAGAAACTAATTCTTCTGCATATAATTCTCCATTTGGTTTTCGGAATACCGTATGTCGCTTTTGTGGGAATTCTCCCAAATGATGATAAAGTGGCATATCGTATTTTGTTTGTTATTTTGATGAAAAGGTAGATAGATGACGAAATTCGTCAACAAATAATCTGCAATATTCTAGTGTGAATATTGAGCAAATACAATTTTGGAAAGTAAAGCAGAAGTTTGCTTATTCATTCCAACAAATAAAGGTTTAATATTTTCTTTAATTGTTTGCATTTCTTTTCTGTGGCTATCTCAAAGATAGAAACATTTTTTGATTGTACAAAATACCTTACTAAAAAATGCTTTACAACAATTATTTTCAATATCTTTAAAAAACTACATATAACCCGTAGTGCATTATTGAATTAGATTAATTTTGGCTTGAT
Source organism: Empedobacter sp. UBA1574 (assembly GCF_002322895.1). Taxonomy (NCBI): domain Bacteria; kingdom Pseudomonadati; phylum Bacteroidota; class Flavobacteriia; order Flavobacteriales; family Weeksellaceae; genus Empedobacter; species Empedobacter sp. UBA1574. The sequence goes on from NZ_DCOI01000025.1 coordinate 34,457, forward strand.
CCAAAGCGAACCAAAAAAATCAAGTCCGTGCATACAAGTCGGTCAATAATGACTACTCACTAAATGCTTTAGAACATTCGCATAAGAAATGCGAACATAAATCATTGTTAACGCTCACTACGCCAAATTGACGCTCGACTCTTCAGCAATGACGGTTTTAGAACTCGTTGTTATAAATGGAGTTGAATATTGAAAAAGGAATTAAAAAAATCCGACGATTTAGAATCGAAATGCGATTCAACTCTAAATTATTGAAATAAAAAAGTTGGAGTGTTTGAGTGGAGCGAGTTACCAACTTTATGGAAATAATTTAGTAAGTTGAATCATTGAGAGACTACTGTCGGCATCTTTTTTTGTTTCGTTTTTTTGGATGCTCTTCCCCGAAGGGCATATGAATACCAATAATTAAAATAAACAGGAAATGAATAAAAAATGAAAGGAAGAAATGAAAATAAAGAAAAGGAATACCTGAGCCATACCATGGCTCCTCCTTTTAATTTCAAATGTTTTTTTGGATAAGCTTCCCCGAAGGACATATGAATACCGATAATTAAAATAGATATTCAATGAATAAAAAAGTGACAAAAGATTTCTCGATACCTCGAAATGACATATTGAATGCGATTCTGAGACAAACCCAGAATGACAAAATTCATTGGTTAAAAAGAATTTGAATATTAATAAGAGTTAAGCGTTAAGCGTAGAACGTAAAACTTAATAAAAACCGGCATTAAAACTATCACGTTAAGAAAATGGTTGAATGTAACGTAAAAAAGGTTTTAGCCGTAGGGTTTTTAAAATCTTTAGTGAAATGAGAACATTTTTAGTAGTGAGGTTTACAGCCAAGTCTTTGCTTGTACTGATCCTGCCGAAATATTGATTACTTTTTTGTTCTTTTCCCTGTAAGGCATATGAATACCAATAATTAAAATGAACAGGAAATGAATAAAAAATGAAAGAAAGAGATTCTTAGATAAACTCAGAATGACAACAAACAAATTGTATTTCAATTACAAATTCTCAAGCTGAATTCATTTCAGCTTCTTATTATCGTCAGTCAGAGTGACGTTTGTAAAACGTAGTATCGAAGACTTAGACGAGAAATAACGACTACTCACTAAATGCTTAACTATGTTCATTTTTAACTTGACACAAAAACATTTGAAATTAAAAGGAGAAGCTCTAGTAGAGCTTAGGTACATTTTTAAACTTTTACCTTAATGCAAAGTCTGTGCTAACAGAGTATGTGATTACAAAACGTCAAGACTGCGATTATCGACGTTCAATCTTCATTTTACTCACTAAAAATATTAAATGACTCGCTATCGCTCACTAATCTTTTTTACGCTCGTTTCAATGGATTGAAGCTCGTCTGCAAATCGTATGTCGGTTTTGGTACTCTTATTTACAATAATCTTGTCTCTTCAACAATGACGGTTTTTAATTCATTGTTAAAAGTGAAAATCAGTTGCTTTATTTCCATCGTAATATACATTATCAATTCCAATATGTCCAATATCATTTAACTGTGATCCAACACCTGTCCAACCGTTAACCAATTCATCATTAAAACTAAATTTATTAGAACCTAAAGTCTGTCCACCTTGTTCTCCTGGTTGAATATTGTAAACCTTGCTTTACCAATTTAATCGACTGCATAACCAGTTCGGGCGTAATCAGATTTGCAGCACCTATTTCGTCTCCTTTTCCATAAGGTGATGTTTGTCAACTGGTATCTTTCGGATCAATTAAAGTTTTATCTTGTGCGTAACCAATAGCTACAAATTTGATTATAGGTTTTGTTTTCATCTATTTTCTTATTTTTAGATTTTCGCCAATTCTGTATTGATGAATTTCATTTCTTCAGCAGAAATAGTAATATCCATTGCTTTTGCATTGGCTATCGCTTGTTCAGCATTTCTTGATCCAGCTAAAACAATCGAAATAGCAGGTTGTAAACTTGTCCAACGTAAAACTAATTGTGAAAGTGTAGCTCCTTTTTCTGCTGCAATTGGAGTAATTGTTTCAAGGAAAGTTTTTACTTTATCTAAATCAAATTGTTGGAAATAACCATTTCTGTGGTCATTATCTTTCAGTTTTCCATCTTTAAAGTATTTTCCGGTAAGTAAACCTCTTTCCATTGGGCTGTACACAATAATTCCTAAATCATTATCCAAAGCATAAGGAACTAAGTCCTGCTCTACTCCGCTGTTCAGCATACTATATCCAACTTGATTACTCGCGATATTTAGTGTTTTACGCGCTTCTTCTACTTGATCCACACTGTAATTACTTACACCAGCAGCACGAATTTTACCTTGTTGAATTAAAATTTCCAAGGCTTCCATCGTTTCTGAAATTGGCGTTGTAGTATCTGGCCAGTGAATTTGCAATAAGTCGATATAATCCGTTTGTAAACGTCTTAGACTGTCTTCTACTTCTTTAATAACACTTTCTTTTGATGAATATTTATAAACAGGAATTGCTTTTCCATTTTCTTCTGCATCAAAGAAAAATTCACCTTTTCCCTTATTACTTCCGTCCCAAACTAAACCGAATTTTGTTAACAATTGAATTTTTGTTCTATCATAACCTTTTATAGCTTCACCAATCATTTTTTCGCTCAATCCAAAACCGTAAAATGGCGCTGTATCCAAAGTTGTTACACCATTTTCGATAGAAGCTTGTACCGATGCAATACTATCTTTTTGCTCGTTTCCACCCCACATATTTCCACCGATAGCGAAGGCTCCGTAAGTGATTGCTGATAATTCTAAATCTGTATTTCCTAATTTTCTGTATTCCATTTTTTATAGTTTTTTTGTTAAATAAATTTGTGGTATTTCTTGTAATTTTTCGACAACCAATTTGCCAAATTCTAAGATATAAGACTGTTGATTATGCTCATCTAAACCCTGTTGATCTCTCCAAATTTCGTAGAAAACAAATGTATTTTCGTCCTGCGAACCTTGATGCAAATCATACTGAATATTAGCGTCTTCTTTTCGGGTTTCTGTAACCATATTCTGCAAAACAACTGTTACATCTTCGCGATATTCAGGTTTTGCTTTAATAACTGCTGTTAGGTAAATCATACCAATTCTTTTTCTTTAATGAATATGTTTTCTAAATGTTCTCTATATGCTATACGGTAATTTTCGATACGTTCTTCAGTTGCATTTTTTTCCAAGTCGTGGAAATGGAAACCGTTTATTCTACTTAGTCCTGCAAACTGATTCATTTTGTGGAAACCAAATAAAACACCCTCATCAACTGTTTTTTGATCGAAAAATTCTCCTTCTAAAGTAAAAGCCGTTTCTGGCGCATTCCATGTCGTATTAACCATATATTTTTTACCTTGCATCAATCCACCTGTTCCGTAATTAATTGCTGGATTTTTGCGTGAACGACCATCATTTCTATAAATTCCATTTTCATGTCCAGCCGTAAAAACTTCGTCGATATAATATTTCAAGCGATTTGGAACTTGAAACCACCAAATAGGAAAATGGTAAATAATCAAATCTGCCCATTTAAAATTCTCTACTTCTTCAAAAGCATCAAATTCATCATTTATATTTGTAACACGAAAATCAAAACCTTTTTCTTGTAAAAATTCTGTTGTCCAATTATTTAATGTTTTATTGAAAGCTCCTCCTGAATGAGCAAAGTTTTGCGCTCCGTTGATAATAAATATATTCATTTGTATAATTTTAATTATTGATAATGCAAATTTCTATCATATTTTTTTATTGTAAAAATAATTTAAATTATATATTTTTATCAGAATAGTGATAGATTAATTTATCGACTCTTTTGTTTATCAGCTATAACAATTGTTTTTCTTCCACCAATGCCATTTTTATCATAATCGTATACTTTAGGGATTTCACTCAATAGAAAAAAACTGACTAACTATAAGGTTAAATTTTGTGTTTGATATATTTAATTATTCGGATATACTTACGATGGTCTTTCCTGAACCCTGACCACTTTGAGCGTAAAGATGAGCTTCAGCTACATGATCAAAATCAAATACTTTATTAATAAGTGGTTTTAATTTTGATTGTCCAACCCAAATAGTTAACTGATTCATTATTTCTTTTAATTTATCGATTCCTTGCAGATTATAATAAATCAATAGAGTAATCATATATACAAAATGAAGGTTTAATGCTTTTTGGTGTAAAATTGAAATATCAATCTTTTTATCTCTAGTAAGAGTAGAGACAATCGAACCATTTATCTTAGCAAGCGCAAAACTATTGAATAGATTCTCTCCTCCAACATTATCAAATACAACATCATATCCCTGCCCATTAGTATACTTATCAATAATCTGATTTATATGCTTTTTTTTATAATTAATGGTATAATCTGCTCCTAATTTACTTGCTAATTTTGCTTTGTTTACACTTGAAACCATTGCATGAACCTCTGTTTCACAAATTTTTGCTAGTTGTAACACAACATGGGATTTATAGCACTAGCTTTTACTTTGATTAGCACTTGATCTGGTAAAACCTGTGGTTTTAACACTTCTATTTGCTTAAAAACCTTGTGAGGATCTCCATATTAATCAATTTATAGATACTTTCATATTATACTAAATTATAGTAAGCTATTTTCCTGTTTATAGGTTTTCCAATCAAGATATCCTTCCATAGTTAATCCATAGTGCAATTCTCTTTTTGGTTCAGTTAAAGGCCAATTATTTTCTAAACGTTCAACTAAATCAGGATTAGAGATAAATGGTTCACCAAAACCTGCAATATCAATTACACCTTGATTGATTAATTTTTCTGATTTTTCTCGGTCCATTCCACCTGCCAAAATAATTATTCCATCATACCATGCTCTAAAACGCTCTAAAAACCCTTCTGGAATAGCAAAACTTCCTCTTGATTTTTGATCCATAATATGGATATAAGCAATTTTTCTTTTACTTAATTCTTGGGCTAAATACTCATAAGTTTCCTCTATCTCATCATAATGAGGTAATTCATGTAAACCTCCATAAGGAGTTAAACGAATACCAACTTTATCCGCGCCAATTGCTTCAATACTTGCATCGATTGCCTCTAGTAAAAAGCGACTTCTATTCTCAATGCTTCCACCGTATCTATCAGTTCTATTATTTACATATGGATTTAAAAACTGTTCGATAAGATATCCATTAGCTCCGTGAAGTTCAACACCATCAAAACCTGCTTCAATAGCATTTTTAGCTGCATTAGCAAAATCAAGAACTACTTGATAGACCTCTTTAGTTTCTAAAGCTCTTGGTTTAGAAGCTGTCACAAATCCTTCTTTTCCATTCTCGTCATATCCCCAAGCAGAAGAATTACTAGCTTGAATATTGGAAGGAGCTACTGGAGCCTGCCCATCTGGTTGATTAGAAACATGTGATATACGTCCAACATGCCATAGTTGAGTAAAGATTTTACTTCCTTTAGCATGAACTGCTTCAGTAACTAATTTCCAACCTTGTACTTGAGCAGGTGTATATAATCCAGGAATATGAAGTACACCAGAGGCTGTAGTTGAAATTGCAGTTCCCTCCGTTATAATCAAACCTGCTCCAGTGCGCTGACTATAGTACTCAGCATTATATTGTTTTGGTATTCCGTCCTTATTTCTAGCTCTTGTCATTGGAGCCATTGCGATACGGTTTTTTAATTCTAACGAACCAATTTTTGCTGGTTTAAAAATATTAATTTTCATCATTCTATTTTTTTATATTAATTGGACTTTATTTTTATTTGTTTTCATATAAATACTAAATATGATTATGCCTAATATAACCATACCAATAGCTACAATCTCAGCTGATGTATATCCATATCCTTTTTCTATGGGAACACCTCCTAAATAAGCTCCTAAAGCATTTGCGATATTAAAGCAAGCTGGTCCTAAAGAAGCAACAAGTAATTCCGAATTACTCTTAACTGACTTTAATAACAATAAAGTTAAAGACGGGATTAAGGCAAAAGAAACAACACCTGTTATAAATGTCATCACTAAAGACAACCAAGTAATCTGAGCCGTAAAATAAATAGTTCCCATAGTTAAAATTTGTAAGAAAAGAACAATCATTACAATCTTAGATGCAGAGAATCGATCTGTGAGTTTTCCTCCAATTAAGTTACCAACGAACATGCCTAATCCCGCTAATACCATAATATAAGGCATATTTTGCTCTTGTACACCTGATACTTGTGTCATTAACGGAGCGATATAACTGATCCATGCAAATAATGCTCCTGGGGCTACAGAAAAAATTAAAATCATAAACCATACTTTACTATCTTTAAAGATTACAAAATCGCTCCATGGATTATTTTGGTTTTCTTGTTTTTTAATTTTTACCTCAGGCATCCATAGTTTTAAACTAACAAGAGTAAGAATTCCAATAATTACAATCAATAAAAAAGTATATCGCCAAGAAAAGTGATGTCCTATGTAGGTCCCTAAAGGCACCCCTAATAAATTCGCTACCGTTAAACCTGAATACATAGTTGCTACAGCTTGAGCTTCTTTTCCTTTTCGAGCTAATTTACTTGCCACTACTGAACCAACACCAAAGAAAGCACCATGAGGTAAACCAGAAATAAATCTAGAAAGCATTAAAAATTCAAATGAAGGTGCTATAACTGACAAAGCGTTAAATATTGTGAATAACAACATCAAACCTAAAAGCATTTTTGTTGATGAATACTTTCTCATACCAACTATAAGTAAAGGAGCTCCTATAACAACTCCTAAGGCATAAGAAGTGATCAAATATCCAGCCTTGGGAATAGATACATCAAAATATTTTGCTACATCTGGTAACATTCCCATAATTGTAAATTCTGTTACCCCTATTGCCAATCCACCAAGAGCTAATGCTAATAAACTTTTATTCATTATTATAATTTTAATTATTGATACTGCAAATTTCTATCATTTTTTTTTATTTTAAAAATAATTTAAATTGTACCTTTGTATCATAATAATTATAAAAATGAGAAAACAATATCATTTTCGTCGAATAAATCAGCAACTTTACGCTTGGGATGTGGATCGATTGATTCAGTTAACGCAAGAGCTTCAATCAGAAACAATTGCTTTAAAAGACATCAAAGAGTATAACGAAACTTATTGGTATAGCGATGAAGGTGATTCGCCTACTTGTCGATCAATTACCGAACATATAAAATTGATCCAAGAAGCTGATCTTGCTTATCCTATAATTATTTGTCCAGAAGGTAAATTGATGGATGGTATGCATCGTGTTGTAAAAGCGCATTTAGAAGGATGGACTTCTATACAAGCTTTTCGATTAGCGATGCTTCCAAAGCCTGATTATATTGATGTCGATCCAAATGATTTACCCTACGATTAAGTTTAAAAACAAAAAATTATGCATTGGAATTTAGAATGGTTGCGCACATTTAAAGCGATTTACGAAACAGGAACTTTATCGGCGGCGGCTCAAGAATTGTTTATCTCTCAACCTGGTGTCAGTCTGCATTTAAACTCATTGGAAGCCTATACGGGATCAAAATTATTTGATCGTTCGGCACGTAAAATGGTTCCGACTGAAAAAGGAAAAATATTTTACAATTATATTATCGACCCACTAAAAAAACTCGAAAATGGAGAACAACATTTCCATAAACGTGCGCAAGATGAACGGGTAACGATAAGTGTGGGAATGTGTTTTGAGACTTTTCAATACACATTGGAGGAGCATATTGCAGAGTTGCCTTTTAATTTGATTATCAAGTTCGGAGAATATCCGCAGATGCAAAGTGATTTGGATAATGGATTGTTGGATTTAATCATTACACCGCAAAAAGGAACACAACAAAATATTTCGTATGAGCCGTTTTCGAAAGAACGAATTGTGTTAATTGCAGGAAATAAAGCAGACACTTCGGAAGTTGAAGAATTACTAAAAAAAGGAAAAATAAAAGAAGCAGTAGATCTTTTGAAACAACAATTATGGTACAGCACTGCCGCTGATATGAATCATTTACGAGATTTCTGGACAAAAAATTTTGGTGAACATCCCGATTTTAGTCCAAATTATATTGTACCCAATATCAGTTCGATTATTCGTTGTTTAAGTGACAATACAGGTTTTTCCATCGTTCCTGATTTCCTTTGTTCGGATGCTTTAGTGAAAGATAAAATTAAAATTATTTGGGAAGGTCAAAATCCTGTTGAGAATACGCTTTATTTCGGAACACGTAAAAAAACGATGTATCAAGAAGAAATTGAGCAGTTAGAAGGTTTGCTGAAAGAAAAATGGACAAGTCTGTAAGCTATCAATCATACTTTCTATAAAATATATTTCTGGAAGTATGAATTTTAAATGTTCTTCTAAAGTGGAAAATTCAACTTTTAGTCGTACCTATTTTTAGAAAAAATTACCATGTTACCTATCCTTAATTGTGTAATAAAATAACCTCACTTAAAAAACTTAGCGAGATATAGTTTATTTTATCCAAAACATTTCTTTAACAAAAAAGCTCTTGGATAAGAGCTTTTTTTCTGTGTAACTTTTTATAGAACTAATCTTATTCTGTTTTTTGAATAGAATTTTGTTGAGAATTATTTGCAATAGCACTTAGCATAGCCATATCACGCGCATGTGATTCTTCTTTTTCTCGCTTTTCAATTCGATCAATTTCATGTGCAAGTAATAAATTATGTGAGTTTACTTTGGACGGAATAAGAAATAAATCAATAAAAGCCAAGATTCCTACACCACCAAATGTGATCCAAAAACAAACCAAAAACTTCAAGACTGCGATTTTCGACATTCAATCTTCATTTTACTTACTAAAAATCTTAAACGATTCGCTATCGCTCACTAATCTTTTTAACGCTCGTTTCAATGGATTGAAGCTCGTCTGCAAATCGTATGTCGGCTTTAAAATTCTTATTTACAGTAATCTCGACTCTTCAGCAATGACAATCTATAAATTTGTTGTTAAAAGTGAATTTGATTTAGAAAAGAAGTGATATAGAAAGATTCTGCACTTCGAGAATGCTCAATGACCATGCTAAAGGTGAATTTGAATATTGAAAAAGAATTAAGAAACTGGCATTAAAACTCATACGTTAAAAAAATGATTGAATGAAACGTAAAAAAGGTTTTAGCCCGTAGGGTTTTTAAAATCTTTAGTGAAATGAGAACATTTTTAGTAGTGAGATTTACAGCCAAGAGTTTTTTGATTACTTTTTTGCTCTCAAAAAAGTGATAGAAAGATTTTTCCCGTTCTCCAAAACCACATTTCATTCATTTTTTATTCATGAGTTATTATTGTTTTCAAATGAATTCATCTGCCCTTCGGGGAAGTCTTGACGCAAAAACATTTGAGATTAAAAATTTGAAATTAAAAGAAGAAGCTCCTGTGGAGCTTAGGTAAAATTGTTAAAAATTAATTAATAATTATACGTTCATTTTTACCTTGACGCAAAAACGAACCAAAAACGTCAAGACTGCGATTTTCGACGTTCAATCTTCATTTTACTCACTAAAAATCTTAAACGATTCGCTATCGCTCACTAATCTTTTTAACGCTCGTTTCAATGGATTGAAGCTCGTCTGCAAATCGTATGTCGGCTTTAAAAATTTTTATTTACAGTAATAGCCATTCTTCAGCAATGACGATTTTAGATTTCGTTATTAACAGTGAATTTGAATATTGAAAAAGGATGAAGAAACCGGCATTTAAACTCACACGTAAAAAAAATGATTGAATGCAACGTAAAAAAGGTTTTAGCCCGTAGGGTTTTTAAAATCTTTAGTGGAATGAGAACATTTTTAGTAGTGAGATTTACAGCCAAGAGTTTTTTGATTACTTTTTTGCTCATTTCCCCGTAGGGCATATGAATACCGATAATTAAAATAAATAAGCTATGAATAAAAAAGTGATAGAAAGATTATTCCTGTTCTCCAAAACTACATTTCATTCATTTTTTATTCATGAGTTATTATTGTTTCTAAATAAATTCATATGCCCTTCGGGGAACCTTGACGCAAAAACATTTGAGATTAAGAATTTGAAATTAAAAGGAGACGCTCCTGTGGAGCTTAGGTACATATATTCATTTTTTTTCTTGATAAAAAAAACGAATCAAAAAAGTTATTCATATGATTTATTATTATTTTTAAGGTATTCATGAATGCAAAGCATTACAAGTCCGTGCTTACAAGTCGGTCAATAACGACTACTCGCTAAATGCTTTAAATCATTCACATATAAAATGTGAACAGTAAATCATTTTTAACGCTCGCTACGCCGAATTGACACTCAACTCTTCAGCAATGACGGTTTCCAGAGAAAAATTTTAAAGACACTATAGAAATGGAAGTACCTTATTTTATTGTACTTTTAATAATATTGGTTCAATCAATTGGTGCATTAGCTTTACTTTTAGGTTTTTTAACAAGAATAGCTGCAGCCGGAAATTTTATCATAATGGTAGGTGCTTTGTTTGTTCATTTTAAAAATGACTGGAGTATGAATTGGTATGGTAAAAAACGGAGAAGGTATAGAGTATTTTGTTTTGCTGCTCGGAGTTATACTTGTTTTAATAATAGATGGAGGAGGTTTATTTTCGTTAGATTCTATGATTAAAGTATTTTTGAATAAGTATCAATTCTATTTTTAAATATTATAAAAGGTATTACTTAATGTTTATAAATTGTAATTTAAAAAAAATATTTGTTAATCTTTTACAAAATTATATTGTGTACAATATAATTTTGTAACTTTGTTATGTAATTTAATATTGATCAACTATGAAAGATACGCTAGAACTAGATAATCAATTTTGTTTTCCCATATATGCGCTTTCAAAAAAGATAATCAACATGTACCGTTTGTATTTAGATCCACTTGATATTACCTATCCACAGTATTTAGTGCTTATGGTTTTATGGAAAGAAGAACAGCAAACAGTAGGGCAATTAGGTGAAAAACTTTTTTTAGACAGCGGTACACTAACACCCTTACTAAAAAGAATGGAGCAAAAAGAAATGGTTGTTAGAAGTAGAAATATTGAAGATGAGCGCATTGTAGTAATTTCTTTGACCAAAAAAGGAAGTGCTTTGAAAGAGAAAGCCAAAGATATTCCTGAAAAATTGTTAGAATCAATGGCGATATCTGTAGATGAGCTTAAACAATTAAAAAAAATAGCAAATAAAATTTTAAACAAACAACAATGAAAAAATTATATGAAACTCAGGCTACAGCTACGGGAGGTAGAAGTGGACAAGTAAAAAGTGAAAACGGTGTTTTAGATATGCAAGTACGTACTCCAAAAGCATTAGGAGGTGCAAATGATGACTTTTTAAACCCTGAAATGCTATTTGCAGCAGGATATTCTGCCTGTTTTGATAGCGCTTTGAATTTGGTGATCAAACAGCAAAAAATAAAAACAGGAGAAACGAGCGTTACAGCAAAAGTAGCTATCGGACAATTAGAAAGCGGAGGTTATGGTCTTGCAGCTGAGATACATGCTAATATACCAGGTGTTTCAATGGAAGAAGCTCAAAAGCTTATTGAAACAGCACATAAAGTATGTCCTTATTCTAATGCAACTCGTGGAAATATTGAAGTTATATTAAGTGTTTCTGTAAATTAATACAAATGATATGGAAATTATAGCAAGTATTTTAACCGCAGTTGTTGCAATTGAACATTGTTACATTCTTTGGATGGAAATGTTTGCTTGGGAAACAGCAGGTAAAAAAACATTTAAATCTTTACCAAAAGATTTATTTACTCCTACGAAAGCATTAGCTGCTAATCAAGGTTTATATAACGGTTTTTTGATTGCAGGACTTATTTGGTCTTTTCTTATAGAAAATCATGAATGGAGTTGTAATATTCGTCTATTCTTTTTAGGATGTATTACTGTTGCAGGTATTTTTGGAGGTATAACCTCTGGTAAAAAAATATTTTTGATACAAGGTATTCCTGCTTTAATTACCATGTTGTTTGTGTTTTTAACTAAATAATTAAAAAAATGTCATTAATAGAAGATTTAAATTGGAGACATGCAGTAAAAGCATACAATCCATCGCAAAAAGTTAGTCAAGATAAAATTGATAAAATTTTAGAAGCTGCTAGACTAGCACCTACTTCATCTGGATTACAACCTTTTAAAGTATTAGTTGTAGAGAACCAAGATTTAAAAAATCAATTAGTAGAAGGAGCTCTTAATCCTGAATGTATGAGAGATTGTTCACATGTAATTATTTTTGCTGCTTGGGACAACTATACAGCAGAAAGAATTGATAAAGTATATGATTTTACTACAGATGAAAGAGGATTGCCAAGAGGTCGTTTCGGAAGTTATACAGATAAAATAAAAGGTATTTACTTGAATACACCAGCAGAGGAAAATTTTGCACATACTGCTCGTCAAACTTATATTGCGTTAGGGCTTGCATTAGCACAAGCAGCTGAGTTAAAAGTTGATGCTACTCCTGTAGAAGGTTTTGATAACGCTATTGTAGATAAAGTTTTAAAATTAGACCAGCTAGGTCTTAAAAGTGTATCTTTAATGTATGTTGGTGTTGCCGATCCTGAATTAGACTGGATTGGATCTATGAAAAAAGTTAGACTACCAAGTGAAGAATTTATTGTTGAATTTAAATAATTAAAATTATGAAAATATTATTTGTTGTTACTTCTCATGATGAATTGGGAAATACAGGACATAAAACAGGATTTTGGGTAGAAGAATTTGCTGCTCCTTACTACAAATTTGTAGATGCTGGACACGAAGTTACTATTGCTACACCTAAAGGTGGACAAGCTCCTATAGATCCTAATAGCGAAACTGAAGCTGCACAAACAGAAGCTACAGAGCGTTACAATAAAGACGAAAATGTTAAAGCTTTAATTGCAAATACACATGTATTAGCTAATGAAAAAGCTGAGGATTACGATGCTATTTTCTATCCAGGAGGTCATGGACCACTATGGGATTTAGCAAATGATGTGCATTCTCAACAATTGATTTTAGATTTCTATAATGCTGGTAAGCCAGTTGGTGCTGTTTGTCATGCTCCAGGAGTTTTCAAGAATGTTACTTTAAGTAATGGAGATCCTTTTGTAAAAGGAAAAAATGTAACTGGTTTTTCTAATTCTGAAGAAGATGCTGTACAATTAACAGATGTTGTTCCATTCTTAGTTCAGGCTGAATTAGAAAAATTAGGAGGTCATTACTCTAAAACTGAAGACTGGGGAGTGCATGTTGTAGAAGACGGTTTATTAATTACAGGTCAAAATCCTGCATCTTCGGAAAAAGTTGCTGAGAAAATGATTGCTTACTTACAAAGTAATTTATAAAAATTGTTCCTTTAATGTAAATATTGATTTGTATTTGCGTTAGGGATTGTAGAGAAAATCCTTTTCTGATTAGAAAAGATTGCAACGGAAATCCCGACCAAAGGGAACGCCCAAATTTTATATTTTATATTTTATATTTTATATAAAAGAATTCAATCAACTGTGAAAGTGATGATGATGATGAATTGATTGAATTTCAAGAGCCTATTTTAATACTTATCAAATAATTTATTTCAAATTATTTGATACTTAATTTTAAGTAGGCTCTTATTTATAGCAATAAACTGTAAAAATCACTGCCGTTTCAAATAAAAATCCATTTATTTTCCTTCATTAATTCCTTACTTTGTTAAACAAAAACTTCTATTGTTTTTTAAATAAAACAAATCCTTCATTTATGTTGAATATTTGAAGAGAAAAAGTATAGAATGAGATGAGTTTCTTTCATTACTTTTTTGAATTTATTAAATATGTTTCCATTTATGTTATTTCTATGTTATAATTACACATAAAGTAGAGAGTTTAATTATTATTGTGTACCTTTTAAAAAAATAAGTATGACAACTGGAAGAATTAATGATGAATTGGATAATTTAATATATTATATTAATGAATATCAAAAATCTCAATTTGCTTTAAGTAAAGCTATAAATAAAACTCAAATAGATGATGCTAATTATACTGTAGAACTTAACTTATTAGCAATAGAAGCGGTTTTTAATTTGAATCATGAATTAAAAGAAATTGTATTGCTTAATGAGAAAAATAAAAAAGAATGTATAGAAGGTTCTTTTTTATCTAAAAATTTTATAAACGATGTGAGAAATTATATTCAAAATGTAAAAAATTACGCTTAAAAGCTATTCAGAATTTTATATTATGATATTTCAAATGGGTTTGACTGTATTACAGTTGAACCTTTTTTCAAATATAATTAAGAGTTGATTTAAAAATAACCCCAAATTATCAATTGGGTGTGTCCATATAGTAATGAACTTAAGAAAAATTATCTTTTTATATAAAAAATCACTCATTAACATTTCCAATCTTCTTCTATATATTTAAGAAATTTTAACATAAAACATCTAGCTAATAATTGTTTACCATCAGAAAAAACTAATAAATAATATGATTTCTAAGGTATTATTATAGTGAATAAATAAATTAGAAAAATTGATATTAATACAAATCCCTGCATAATATTAGTTTTCCCTGTTGCTAAAGAAATAGTAATAATAAATAATGACAATCCTAGTAAAATAGTTGATTTAGTATCAATACCTAAACTCATTCTTATCCCTGTAACTACAGATGTTATTGCAATTACAGGAATGCTAAGCCCAATGCTTGCTAGGGCAGAACCAAAAGCCAAATTTAAAGATGTTTGAATTTGATTATTTCTTGCTGCTCGAAAAGCTGCTAAACATTCCGGAAGAAGTACAATTCCTGCTATTATTACTCCTACTAGAGATTTTGGAGCACCTGCCCATTTTACAATATGTTCTACATCTTTTGACAGTAACTTTGCCAATAACACAACAATACCAAGACACAATATCAAAAATAAAATACTTATGTACATTTCCTTGCGTGATGGTTTTATTGGAAGTTTATGTAACTCATTATTTTTAGATAATTTATTCTCTGGAGATATAAAATAACTACGATGACGAATAGTCTGCATCATTGTAAAACCAAAGTATAAGCCTAAACTAATAATAGATACAAAAACTAATTGCATAGATGTATACTCACCTCCATTATGACTAATCGTATAATTAGGTAGAATAAGTACAAAAATGATAATAGAAGTAAGAGTAATTAATGCTGTACTTACACCCTGAAGCGTAAAATTCTGTACTTTAAATTTTATAGAGCCTATAATGATACATCCTCCTATAATTCCAGTAATAATAATCATTACAGCTGCATAAACTGTATCTCTAGCAAGCGTAATAGTTTCTAATCCTTTTGCTCCTAACATAATTGATATAATCAAAGCGACTTCAATTATAGTAATAGCGAATGCTAAGAGAAGTGTACCAAATGGCTCTCCTACCCTATAAGCAATGACTTCTGAATGGTGTACAGCTGCAAGTACACTTCCTATGAGCAAGAAAGATAAAATAAAAGAATAAAATGCTCCAGAAAAATAGTTGTGTCCAAAATAAGTTAACCATCCAAATATTGGAATAAGGATAGTCCATACTAAAAGATATATTTTTTTCTTCATAGAAGATAATAGTGTTTTTTGTAGTAATTAGGAATTAAAAATGAGTGTCCTGTTCTATATTATATACATAGAGTATAAGAAACTTTCATTTAAAAATGCTGAATCTAACTAAACTTCAATAGTTTTAGACATCTAAATTTGGACATTAAAATCAAAGTGGTAATTGAATAGAAGTCTAGAAAGACTAGAAAAAATACTGAATAATCTTTGAAAAAAAATTGAAAAATAAGAGTTCTTGAATTTTCTTATATGTAAATAAAATATTCTCAAATATAGTGATAATCTATAAAGCCATCATTAGAAATGAAAGATTATTTTATATGATACAATTTAAAATCAGGATTATTATAAATTATTTTTTACAATTAACTATGGTATATTTTATACAAATAATTAGTGGGTATATTAAAAGCACCGATTTAAAATAGGAACACATCTTCATATAATTTCTACAGCTTTTTTAGTTGTTATAATTATTTACATCATTATCTTTATAAATAATAAGAGTAATAATAAATTTTCAACATCGAATTGAATTTTTTTTGATTTCATAAATTATAATCATATTAATTTATTATTCCTAAAAATCTATAAAATGAAATATGTTCTGAAGTATATCAAGTCAGTCAATCTATTATTCTCGGTAAAGTTTCAAGCCATTATCAACTAACATCCATAGCTAATTCATATCATATAAATGTATTCGAATGGATTTTTCCTATAAAATTAGTCTAACAAAAAAATGTAAAGCAGTAACAGACTTTTATTTTAAAAAATGTTTTTTTTGTCAAATTGTTATTTATCCAACTATTTACTTTACATTTGTAGCGATATCAGAGATAAGATATTAATTAGTTACAAACTAAATTTTTTAGACATACTATTTTTAATTTTTTGGCAGCAAGCCTTTTACTTCTTAAAATATTGTATTTTTTTACTTTTACTTTATACTTTTCAATATATTCAATTTCAAATTGATTTTTAATCTCAAGTATTTCACGTTAATTATCACGCGTTAAGTTGATGAATTTATTGAGAATAATAAACGATTTCTTTTTTTAGAATAGAAATAGTTCCTTTATGTATAATTATAGAAATTTTTTATTATTCTCTTTTTTAAAAAAAATATTATGCAAGAAGGTACAGTTAAGTTTTTTAACGATACAAAAGGTTTTGGTTTCATTACAATTAAAGAAACAGGAAATGAAATTTTCGTTCATACATCAAATTTAATTGATGATATTAGAGAAAATGATAAAGTTTCGTTTAAAGTAGAACAAGGACAAAAAGGTCTTATGGCTACTAACGTTAGACGCATGTAATTAAACTTTAATAATAATATAGTAACGTAAACATATAATTGTTTTTAAACTAAAATATTATTTAAAACATTATACAAGGCTGATTCTATAAAGGAATTCAGCCTTTTTTTATTCAAAATATCAACTGTTTTTACATGCTGTACTAGAATTATAAAATGTATTATAAACTTTTAATTGTTTTTTTTAAATAGTTCATGTGACCATTGGAGAAACCTTAGTGCAAATTAAATTGTTGTAAAAAGGATTATAAAAATGTCATATAATTTAGAAACAAGTATCAAAAAAATGAAAGTCAAACATAAACGTTATTTGTCATGATGTTGTATCAAACATTTTTTAAAAATTTGTTTCTATTTCATTTTTGTAAGCGCCTGCGAATTTCTCAATACAAACACATATTGAAAATAATCTGTTGTAAATCTACCATTTTGAGGAACTATATTTTCTCCAAAAATTCTAGATTTTACATTGATTAAATACTTCGAATTGTTGTAAGGCGAATATTGTGAATTTAACTTAAAAAGTATTATTGTATTTGGCTTGCTTAATTCTTTTAGATCATTTATTCCTTTTACCAATTGTAAAGGACCATCTGCATTTATCCAATCTATTTTTTCATTTTCTGGAGTAGGAAACTGAGGATTTTTTGGCATATACATTTCACTATCTATAGTATAACTAACAAAACTTGTTGTTTTAATATTTGATTTTTTTAATTCAGAAGCGAATGTTCCTCTCCCATTTTCAGTTGCATTTTGCAAAACGTGATAATAACCAAAAAGACCATAAAATTTTTCATTTTCAAGTTTCAATTTTTTGATTGTATTCTTAAAATTATTTGCCATTGCTAAATCTCTGGACTCTTTTGAGTTATCGTCAAAATTTTTGTCAATCCCAATTACTTTTATTTTTAATGAATCTGCTATTTTTTGATTATAGTCATATATTTCATTCCATTTATCAAATAATTCTTGACTAGACTGTTGTGGTATTCTTTTCTTTATTGCTAATACTACTTCTTTTAATATTTGCCTATCTTTCAAACTATCCTCTAAAAAAATATTTATTTTTTTTGCTGTTATGCTATCCATTTCTGCTATGTAGTATCTCACACCTAACTTTCTATTTAAGAAAAAAAGTAGCTCTTTATCTAATTTTTGATTATCTGCATATCCATGAATTTCGCCTAGCAGAAAAACCTTTGATTTATAAAAATCATTATCAAATAGTTTTTCATCAATTGAATCTGTAACGTCAGTTTTATTTTGAGCTAAATATGACAAATTACTCTCATTTTTTGATTCTAAAAACAATTTATTACTTATAAAAAAGTAAATAAATACAAGTATAAAAATGCTTAAAATTGATATGAATATAAACTTAATGATATTTAAAAATTTTTTCATTGTGATTTGATTATATGTTAATTATTTTGATTCAAAAATATTAGCGATCTTTATAATGTTCAAAAATAAAATGATGAGTTGATGTTTTTTTATGATGAACTGTATAATTTTATTCGAATCAAGTAAAGTTAAAATTTATAATATCTCACAATTTTTAAAATTATAATGGGATTAACTTAAAAGATAAAAAATAATAAATTAAATAATTTTATAAAAGCTCTCTACCATGGATAAAATTAACTACGAATTTATTAAAGATATTATTGAATTAGAAAAATGTTCTGATCACAATGAAAGTCCAAAGTTTATTGAAACAAAAGATGGATTTAGAATTATTGCTTGTTGTGATGATTTTACAACTAGAATGATAGAAAAGTCAACCATTTTAATTACTGAACAATCTCTCAAAAGTGTATTGAGTATTATGAAAAAGTATTTAAATAAGTAAGAATACTCGAAAAATATAAATTATTAAATTTTCATTTTATCAATTAACTAAGTATAATATATTTTTTTTTGAAAATAATATTGACATCTGTATTTCTCTTTTCTTCTTTTCTATTGTGATAATTTAAAACTACTCTCATTGAACAAAACAATATTTGCCTCAGAAAGTAATGCTTTGTTCTTTATTAAGTAATTTTTCAAATTTTTAGGTGTATCAATAAGTTCGAGGCAAACTGGGTTCTTGTTTGATGGAATTTCTGAAATATTAAAACTAATACTATCATTGTGCAAGTAACCTGCTTTAGCTATAAAGATTGCTGCTTGGTTAATGTTCATTTCTTTTGCTCTTTTCAAAAGTAATTGACCTAAATTATTATTCCAAAGTCTTTGCCAGAAAGACTGTCCTTTGGCTTGCTGTCCATAACCAAAATATATTCTCACTATATTTATATTATGTAATTCTGAGTTCATGTAAATGTTTTTAGAGTTCATTTAATCGTTTACCTTTTTGATTTAAAAATCTCTTATACTTTGGTTCACCAATCATTTGTTTATTATAAATACTGTTGTTACCAGAAATCAAATATGCAACAACACAAGCTATAGCAGCATATACTCCACAATCAACACCAAAAAGTTCAAGTGCCATAATACTACAAGCTAACGGCGTATTTGTTGCTCCTGCAAAAACTGCAACAAACCCCATTCCTGCTAAAAGTCCAATCGGTAATGGGATAAAAATACTTATTGCACTCCCCAAAGTAGCTCCAATAAAAAACAAAGGTGTTACCTCTCCTCCTTTAAAACCTGCTGAGAGTGTTAAAATGGTAAAAATCATTTTCAATAGAAAGTCATACGCTGGCAATTGCTCTTCAAAAGATTCAACAATTGTTGGTACGCCCAAACCAATATATTTTGTGGTACCAATTATCCAAACTGCAAGAGCTACGATTGTACCTCCTACTAAAGGACGAAAAGGTGGAAAACTTATTTTTGATTTAAAAATAGCACTTGTCTTATGCATAGATTTACTAAATGTTGCTGCACATATACCAAAAATAACACCTGCTATAATGGTAAAAAAAATGGTGAGAAATGAAATTTCAGGAACAAAATCGATATGATAATGTGTATGCTCAGTATGCCAAAGTTTGGTAACTAAATCAGCAATAATTGCGGACAAAAATGCAGGAAAAATAGCATCGTATTTTAATCGTCCTATTAAAAAAACTTCTAAACCAAAAATGGCTCCTGCTAATGGTGTGCCAAACACTGAACCAAAACCAGCTGAAATAGCTGAAATAATTAAAATTTTTCGCTCATATTCTATCAATCGAAATGGTTTACTAAATTGATCTGCAATTGCTCCTGCCATTTGTAATGCAGTTCCTTCTCTACCTGCTGAGCCTCCAAACATATGGGTAACAAGTGTTCCTATAAATACAAACGGAGCCATCCTAAAAGGAATTATTTCCTTTGGATTATGTATTGTGTCAATAAGTAAATTATTTCCAGCTTCAATGTTTTTACCAAAATAGTAATAAAGTAAACCAATAGAGAAACCACCAATCGGTAAAAATATAATTAACCATAAATGATTTTCACGATAATTTGTAACCCAATTTAATGATTGAAGAAAACCTGCCGAAGCACTACCTACACACAGTCCTATAAGAGAACATAAAAATGCCCATTTTAAAATATAAGGAATTGCAGGAAATTGTCTAAACAACAGATGTAACTGTAAATTTATTTTTTTGCTAAAAGATTTTGTCTGTTTTAATTGCATAACTACCTGATTAAAATGCTTAGATCATTTTATTTAATCAGGCGTCATCAGCTTTTTATAAAGCGGTTGGGTAAGGAAGAACACCATTTCCTTTTTATCTACTGCAAAATTAATATTTTTTTAAAAAAATCTATTAATTTAATCATGATTTTTTTCTCTGCAATCTTATATTATCATTTAGGTATAGTCGAATTCATTAATGAAATAACTACCGTTTCAAATAAAAACCTGTTTATTTTTCCTTTACTTCACCCCTATTTTGTTCGACAATCCTTCGACACTTGTTCGACCGTTGTTCGACAAAACACCCCTTTTTCCGAACCGTTGTCGAAGGACACTCGAACAACACTCGAACAAACCCTATTTCTAGTTTTATCATTTTTGTCTCAAACCCGCTCTAATAAAGGAAAATTGTATTTTTCATCTTTTTTCATCTCTCCTCCATACCGGACAAAAATGGACAATAGTGGACATTAATGGTCTATACTAGACATGGTATATTACAAACCTCAAAACCAATGCATTATTACACTAACTTGCTGCTACATAACATAAAAAATTAAGAGTATGGCCGAAATTAAAAAAGGAATCCTTGGCGGATTTTCAGGAAAAGTAGGAACAGTGATTGGTGTCAACTGGCGTGGAAAGGATATTATCCGAAGTCTACCAAAAGCATCAAAAAAAGCACCCACAGAGGAGCAATTAATTCAAAGGGTTAAGTTTAGGAAAACCATCAATTTTTTGCAACCATTGCGCTCTATCCAAAACATGTATTTTGGGAATAAAGTAGGTAAACAATCGCGTTTCAACAACGCAACTTCCTATACCCTAACCAATGCTGTAGAAATGGTACAAGATTTACCTGTTATTATCGTAGCACGTGTTCTCATTACCAAAGGCGAATTGTTAGATTTTCAGCTTCCAGAACTTGATGCCACAACAGCTGGTATATTTAGTTTTAGTTGGGAAGACAATTCGGGGCAAGGAAATGCGAAAGAAACGGATCTTGTAAACGTAGTTTGCTATTGCGAAGAACTAAATAGCTTCTACATTTCCGAAGAAATTGCAACCCGTGATATGCTTGTAGCAAGTATTAATTTACCTACACCCTATCAAAACAAGGAAATTGATGTGTGGATCTACCTCAACACAGAGAAAAGAACACAAGCCAGTACAAGTATGTATTTAGGGAAACACGAGGTGTTATAACAAGCATATGATCTCAGTTCTATCTACTGTTTGTTTAGTCATTACCGAGAATAAGGTTTTAGAAATAGAATTTTATTCTTGGAATTTTTTTTGTTTTAATGCCATAGTGGAAATGTATTATGTATTATGTATTATGTATTATGTATTATGTATTTGAAAAAGAATTAAGAAACCGGCATTAAAACTCACACGTTAAGAAAATGGTTGAATGTAACGTAAAAAAGGTTTTAGCCCGTAGGGTTTTTAAAATCTTTAGTGGAATGAGAACATTTTTAGTAGAGAGGTTTACAGCCAAGAGTTTTTTGATTACTTTTTTGCTCTCAAAAAAGTGATAGAAAGATTATTCTCGTTTTTCAAAACTATATTTCATTGATTTTTTATTCATGAGTTATTATTGTTTTTAAATGAATTCATATGCCCTTCGGAGAAGTCTTGACACAAAAACATTTGAAATTAAAAATTTGAAATTAAGAGGAGAAGCTCCTGTGGAGCTTAGGTACATTTTTAAACTTTTACCTTAATGCAAAGTCTGTGCTAACAGAGTATGTGATTACAAAACATCAAGTCTATGCTTACAAGTCGGTCAATAACGACTACTCGCTAAATGCTTTAAATCATTCACATATAAAATGTAAACAGTAAATCATTTTAACACTCGCTACGTCGAATTGACACTCGACTATTCAGCAATGACGGTTTTTGAAATTCATTGTTAAAATGAATTTGATTTAGAAAAGAAGTAATGGAAAGATTCTGCACTTAGAGTACCTCAGTGACCATTTTAAATTCTTACTTTCATTTTTTGCTCATCCAAAAAACGAAACAAAAAAAGATGCCGACAGTAGACTCTCAATGATTCAACTAACTAAATTATTTCCATAAAGTTGGCAACTCGTTTCACTCAAACACTCCAACTTTTATATTCTAATAATTTAGAGTTGAATTACATTTCGATTCTAAATCGTCGGATTTTAAATTCCTATTCATTAACAATAAATCAACGTAAAATATTAAAGGTCAATAAATAAACATTCTTAAATAAGGACGGTTTTTAATTCATTGAAAAGTGAATTTGAATATTGAAAAAGAATTAAGAAACCGGCATTAAAACTCACACGTTAAGAAAATGATTGAATGAAACGTAAAAAAGGTTTTAGCCCGTAGGGTTTTTAAAATCTTTAGTGGAATGAGAACATTTTTAGTAGAGAGGTTTACGGCCTTGACTTTTTGGTTACTTTTTAGTCAAGTAAAAAGTGACATAAAAAAAAAGAAATTCGAATAATTAAAACAGAAAATCAATAAAAAAAATTAACACCCCCTCCCTATCCCTACTTCCTCTTATGATTTGTTTTATTTAATTAAAACCCGTATCTTACTGAAATTAAGCAAATTAAAACGTATGCAGAACACTTACTTTTTTACACAAAAAGAGAAGGATAGCAACGAGTTAAAACTTCTTTTAGTAGAATTAATTACGAATATACAACCCACGGACAAAGACCACGGATTCTACGACAGTGCAGATGTGCAAAGACTACTTAACGTTAGTGACAAAACGTTGTATCGCATGAGGAAAAACAAGACGATTCCTTGTTTTAAACTCGGTAAAAAGTACTTTTACCCAAAACATTTCTTTAATAAAAAAGCTCTTGGATAAGAGCTTTTTTGTTAATAGGATTTATATATTTGAATATTAGCCTTCAAAATATTTGATTGATTGTAATTCATTCATCTCATCTAACCAAATGACGTAATTTCTAATTTTCTGATTATATTCAATCTCTTCTATTTCTTTATTTGAAGGATTTTTTTTAATGAAATGAGTTGCCACCCAAAATAATTTCATACTGTTTTTATTTAATTCGTGAAGTAAGATATTTTTATCAATCAAAATCATGGATTGATGATCTCCATAGCTATATCTTTCGGTTTTTATTTCATGACTAAATCCTATTACGTCTGAATTTATAGTTAGATAGTTATTGTTATCTAATTCTGAAAGACTAAGTAATTTTCTAACTTTTTTAGACGGTATAATAACTTCTTTTTCTCCATCAACAGTATCTTTCATTACTTTAGTGAGACAATTATAAATATATATGTCTTCATCAAATTCAGTTTGATTATAATTTTCTCCTACCCAATCCATCCAAAACAAATTTGACGGACTTGTATAAGTATCTGTATCGGGACTTCCAAAATCATTTAAATGGATAGATTTTGAGTTTTGAGAAAATTGTTTTAGTAATAAATCGAAGTCTTTTTCATTTATTAGATAACTATTGCAATCAATATAGGATTTAATTGTTTCTGAGGAATTGGTTAAACCTGTACTTTGGTATATAGACAAATATTCTTTTTCAATATCTGAATTAAAGTCTAGATTACTGTATTTAAGCCAATTATTGAAATCTATTTTAGGATTATTATCTATAATTTTATCAATCTCAATTCCTGTATTTTCTAAATTATTGATTTCAGGTGCTAATTCCTCTTTTATTATCCATAATGGAGGGTTAAAGTATTCATCGACTTGATTTTCAAGATGGTTTTGTAAATCCTCCACTGGATTACTGATATGTACAATTTTAGAATAATCATCAATCCAATTAAATTCCCTATTTTCATCATCGTATTCATAAGGTAAATAATCAGATAAATATCCTTTTAAATAATGAACGGCTAACCAAACATATTTTTCTTCAAAAGTAAATTTTTCACTTTTACTTCCATGTGTTGCATCAGTATTAACGTAACCTGTTTCTCTATTAAAGCCTAATGATTTTATATAAGATAATGCCGTAGCCATTCCCCATATCCTTGCTGATGTGCTATTATTGATTAATAGGCTATATTTCTGGTAAAAATCTGTGATAAAAGGATTCTCTTTATCGAATGAAAGAGAATTGAATCCTGTTTCGACTGACAAAAAATCATCGTATGCTTTTTTTATAACATACCACGATAAATCATGACCTATTGGGTAAGGATCTTTTACAGGATTAATTATATATTTTTCATCAACTTCTAAAAGGATTAAATTATCTTTATAAGCAGGGTGTGATTTTTCAACTTCTGTTTTAGAAATTAAATTATATTGAAATGCTCTTTCAACTATAGCTCTGAAACCATATCTTACAATTACATTTCTATATTTATCAGTGTTACTGAATATATTATTTAGGCACCACAAAGCAAGTTCATGAATTGCATTTTCGTTTTTACATTTTGTAGAGATCCCTAAAGTAATTGAAGCTAAATCTTCGAGAATTTGTTGCTCGTCAATAGGTAACATTAAGTCTAAAAGCTTTTTAAACTCTAAAGGAAGAATTAGAGCCCATTTGGTTAGCTTAATTCGTAAGTTTTCACGTAATTTTTGATCAAGTGTAGTAAATCCCCATGTATATATTAATGGAAGTCCATCAAACATATCTGTTTCATCTAAATCGTAGTTATCTTCAAGAATAGAGGTTAATGACCATTGCGATAAATCATATTCTCTTATGTTTAACTTCTTAGACATTATGTTACTTTCATAATCATCTAACCCTGACCAAAATTTATCTCTTTCAAAATGATTTGTAATATTTTTAAGAATATTATGAAGGTACATTGCATTAAATGAACTATTCTTATCGTAAGAAAGTGGTATAATTAAATCTTGTAAAATTTGAAATCTTTTGATGTAATCCTTGGTGAAAATTTCTGTAATCCAATCTTTGTGTATATAACTTATTTCATTTGGCACAGCATATAAAGCATTTAATTGAAGTTCAAAAATTTCATCTTTTGTAAAACCATTAGTTAAAAAATCATCAATTCCGATTAATTTATGTTTTTTAATAAAAAGCTCGTTTATTATATCCTGAATGATTCTTTGATTAGGAATAAAACCTGAATAAGAATTATGGGCTTCATCATCTAATTCAGTAGAAAGTGAAATTGGATTAAAGAGAGAATCTGGTAAACAATCAATTTTTTCATTTATTATATCTCTACTTATTTTACTTGAAACTATTATTTCAAGAATTGATTGATAGCTGAAAGTGTAAAAACTTTCCTTTGCTTCTAATATGAAATCAGAATCTACATTTCTTTCGTATTTTATAAGGATTCCGTTATTAGATAAAAACTCAATTAAAAGTTCTATCTCATTGCCATCTAAATATTTTAACTGGTTTTCAATTTCTAAATCTAAAATTTGGCTATGACTTACTTCAGAATTATAATAGAACAAATCGGATATTATGTTTAAAAATTCTAAAACAGCATTTCGAGATTTTGCTTTTCTTGAATCTAATGATTCTAAGTATTCTTTATTTATTCTATCAATTTTTAGATTGATAAGTTTAGAAGTGGTTCTTTCGACAATTTCGGTTCTTTTAATAGTAGATCCTTGATATGTTTCACAAAATAATTTTAAAGCAAATAGACTATCCAGTCCTTTTATAGATTGATAATTTTCAATGGTTATATTATATTTTTCGAAATATTTTATCGAAACATCTTCAACTTTTACATCCCCCTCTCGTTTTAGTCTTAATTCCTTGTAGTTTTTTTGGTGATCAGGTAACCTTTCATTATTATAAAAATATTCTCTGGCACTGAAAACAAACCGTATTCTTTTATATTTACTTGCAATTTCAATGGCTTCATTAATTCTATTGTACCAATTTGCATCATTCAAAATATCTTCTTCAAGCCCATCAATACAAATTAATACACTTGTATTTTCAAAATTGACGGTATTATTAGTCGCTAATTCACAATCTTTCCCAATAGCTAATGTTTCAAGTGCACTGAAAATTTCATTTTTATTCCAATTGCTCAATTCTAATTCTTGAGATAATAATTGTGTCCAGTCTTTTGAATTAGCACCTTTAGCTTGAATTAATATAGCTGGTGCAGATTTGTTTACACATTCTTCTACAGCGTAAGCCAATCCAAGTGTTTTTCCTGTACCCGGTTTACCTAATATTAAGCTAGTTGATATTGTTACTAATTCATTTTCTATTGCAAAATAGGAATTAATAACATCCATTTTCAACTCTCTCAAAGCTACTTCCAATTTATTATAAATTGGCTTTTGAAGATCAGTTGGTTTTATAGATGTAAGTATTTTAATTGTATCTTCAATAGTATATACAATTGGAATTTCCTTGTCTTCTTCAATGGTCACATTAATTGCGATTCCATTTGTTAGCCTCGTTTCAAATTCAAGAGATTTTTCAATTAAATCTTCTATAAAACAATTAATTTGTTTAAGTTTCGTGGTTAATTCATCTGATTTTGAACTCTGGTTGATGAATTTTTCAGAGAGGTTTTTAGTATTATTCGCTTTATTTTTAAAGTCAAGAATTTTTACAAGAATTTTTTTTCTAAAAAGTAGACTATATAGTTGTTTGTCTATTAAATTCTGAATATCACCTTTAGTATGTAGATCTCCAACATATCTTTCTTTTAGCCAATAATTGGTTTTTTGTAAATCAAATTTATCTTTTAAAAATTTAGAGTGGATTATTTCTTTTTCAAACCAATATTTATGAACTCCCTCGTTTTCGGCTTTTTGTAATTTTTCTAAAATAGAATGCTCAAACCACCAAGTGATTTTAAGATCTGGGTATGAGTTTTTTATTTCTTTTTCAAAATTTTCAATTCTTACATCCTCACTATTTTGTGTCGGTTTTTTCCCTTTTCCAATTTTAATAGAGCTAACATCATGAGGAATACAGATAATATATTCTATTATATTAGGTCTTATAGTTAAAGCAGTAGTTATAGACTTTTTTATTTGATTTAATTCATTGGATTCCAAAGCTTGTTTAAACCATTTGGATTGTATCGCAATAATATTAGAATTTGATAATTTTCCATAAGCTTCAATACCACCATCTCCGCCTGCTCCATTTATTACTTTAAATTCATCAATCGAATTTTGATATTCTTTTGAAAGATATCTTTCAAAAAGTTGGTTACATAGCATTTCGAATGAATTTTGAAAGCTTCCTCCATAAGTATTAAATGAATCCCACATATTTTTTTGGACTTTTAATTTTTATTCAATTTGATATTTAATTTATTATTAAATCTAAATAACTTATATAATAAGTTCTATAATCTTAAAAAACAATTAAAGGATGTAATTTACAACTAAGTAATCCTTACAAGTTTTAATCACAGTTGTTTAATAATTTTAAGCATTCACTATAAATAGTGAATAATTCTTTATCAGAATCAATATCATTAAACTCAAATTCAATTCTAGATAAAATATTTTCCGTCAAATCAATTTTTTCGACCTCATTTTTAAAAACTTCGGTTGTGAAATTAATAATTAATATTGCTAGTTCGCCAAGCAAATAGTGTTCGCTATTGGAATATGGAATTTTGTAAGTTTTTTTTGTATATTTTTCAGAAAAAATTGAAATATCTTTTTCTCTTAAGTTATGGGCTAAAATATAATTTCTATAGTTTTTTAAATCTTTCCATTTATTTATTCTTTTTTTAATAGGTCTTGTGATTTCTTTTACTTTTAGTATTTTTTCTGAATGTTCAGGATACTTTAATGGTATAAATTGTTTATCAAATTCATCTAATAATGAACAAATGATTATAATTTGGTAATTTTGTAAAAACCCAGAAACCGCTTTAGTAAAAGGAGCGTCAGAATAAAAGCCAGGAAGCTTTACTTTATTTAAATATTCTTCATTATCTCTATAAGTCAATATAACTGTATTAAAGAAATTAATTTGAGTTCCAAGATGTAAAAATGTTTTTAAATTTTCAGTAATTATACTCATGTTTTATAGTAATAATTTTCATTTAGTATTTAATTAATTAATATATCAGAAAGCTAATGATATATTATTATAAATATCCAAAAATCATCTTATAATAAATTACGGTTTCACATAAATACAAAAAACCTCTTTAAAATTACTTTTATAAAGGTTTTTATTTATACTATTTTGTGCTTTATTATCTAAATTGGAGTTGTGAAACAGCTACTTGTGTTAGGCAATTTTTTTTATAAATTTTTCTAAGTAATCTTTACTTTCACAAGCGATAAACTTGTTACAATAATCAAAATTAGCTTTATTTAAAAAATTTACTTGCTCTTCTGATATAAATTCCAGATAAGATCCTAAGGGTCTATTACTGAGTTTTGTTGAGTAAAAATTAATATAAATTTTACTAGATAAAGGTAACGAAATAAATGAAATATCTTTTATATCTGGATTGAAATATGTATTAATCTTATTTTTAGTTGTAGCAGCTCCATAATCAGGTAGAAAGAAAAAATCATTACTATTTTCTGGTATAGAAATTACAAATATTAAATCACCCATAATATTTAATATTTTGTCAGCAATTTCTTTATACTTCAATGTATTTGTATATTTTACTTCTTCTGTAAAATTGAAAAACTCATCATATTGTTTTTTTAATTCATCAGAATACCATTCATATAAATGACCTAAAGACTTGGAGATTATTTCATCTGTATTTTGTTTATGCTTTGGATGTCTTTTTTGCGCAATTATACCATATCTTGCAAAATATAATAAAGCTTGATTAATTTCTTCTGTTATACATTGAGTTTTAATTAAATCTTGTATAAGTAAATAATTCTTTTTAAAATCTTTTTCAAAATACAAATTAAGTTCATTTTCAATAGTTTGATAATCTATATTTCCATCTATAAACCTTTTTGTATTTAGATTTTTTTCACTAAAGATAGATTTAGTAGTTCTTTTAGAAAATATGTTAAAATTTAATTTATCATAAATATAAATTTCGTTATTATGATTATTGAAAAAGTTTTTAATATGAACTTGAGAAATGTAATGGTGATTTTTTGGTATACTCATAAAAATAATTCTTAATGGATATCAGATTAGAAAACTAAATTTTCAATATTTCACTAACCTAAGTGACAGTTTTTTTATTATCTACTAAATTATGAAAGCTATTTTATATCATGAATACTTTTTTAAAAACAAAAAATACAGTTTCATGTAAATAGAATATCCTCGTTTATTTTTAAACGAGGATATTCTATTGTCTTGAATTAATGTAAAAACTTTATTGATACAAGTATAGTTTATTCGATGTCATGTTTTTTTTCTTCTTCCTCTATCTTTTGAATTTTATTTTCAACAAGTTCTTTTGTAATTGGAATACCACAATTGCTTCTTTGTAGATTTGAAATACAATAATTGCTTTGATTCTTTAATCTTAATTTTTTAGGTAAAGAATCTAACCTTTGTTGCTTTAATTTCCAATCTATTTTTTCTAGTTTCATGTAGATAATACGATTGATAATAAAGTCTAACTCTTCAGAATATCTATTGATGTCTGTGTAAATAAAAGCAGAAATCCAACCATCATGTCTGTTTTTTATTTTTGTAAGAAACTCTATAAGGTTTAAGTCAACTTTTCCTTTTAATAATTCCCATAGTTTCTCCTTAAACTTACCAAAGTTTTCTAAGGATGGATATAATTGCTTTCCATTAAAAGTTACTGATAAGAAGGTTAAACTCTCATTATCTATATCAGTAATTTTAGTTTTACTATCTTTCCCTAAAGGATGAATTTCTAATTTTAACTCTTTAAGATATTTAAAAGATTTTTGATATGCATTTTCACATTCTTTTTTTGTTTTGGCTAGAATTACAAAGTCATCAGCATAACGTACCAAACATAGATTATCTTTAATTAATTTTTGATCAAATTCAGATAAATAAATATTTGATAACAAAGGAGAAAGAGCATTACCTTGAGGAATTCCTTTATCTACATTTTCAAAATATTTAATTTTATCGGCATCGAAATCTCCTAAATTTCCAACTTTCTGACTTAATGCATCTAAAATTAAATGATTTATTGAGGTATCAGGTAAATTAGGAAATATTTGATTTGATAATAAATCAGATTTATCAACTGTTCCAAAGAAATTTATTAAATCTGCTTCTAAAACAAATTTATTATCATTATTATAATACTCTTGAATTTTTAATAATGCATCTTTGACGCCAATGCTCTTTTGATAAGCAAAACTGTAACCTTTACTTTTTGATAATGTTTCAGCGAAAATCTCATCAAGTTGAATTGCTATTGCTTTAATTACAACCCTATCACATATTTCTGGAATTTGTAGCGGTCTAAATGTATTTTTGCCTTTTTTAGCAATTAATACACCTCTTGTCGGATGAAATTTATACTTTCCTAATTTAAGATTTTCAGATATAATTGATATTTTATCGTCAAGATTATTATCAAAAGATTCTATTGTTTCTCCTGATAGACCATGTGAATCTTTGTTAAATTTATCAAGCTTTTTCCAAGCTTCTTTAAGAATATCTTTTTCAGATATAATTTGTAAAAGTGTTTGTGTTTTATTTCTCATATTTCTTGTAGTGCAAAGACCCTTAGAATGACATATTGTCAGTACGATAAACTTTACATAATAGAGACAGAAGCCTTAATTGAAATAGTCACGGCAAGAACCATCAAGGTTCGAACTAAGACTTTGCTAAGGCGTTCTTCGGCAATCCTTACTTTAGATTGAATTATCAATCTTATGTAAGTGAACTTCTATTATTCTAAATGTGTCAATTGTTATACCAATATTGAATTTATGACACAATTTCATATTATAATTTAAAAATTGGTGTCAGTAGCTTCAATTTAGCTAGACAAAAAGTATAATTCAACTTATTATATTCTAATTTTTCGCTGTTAAAATAGAGTGTAATTACCAATGACCACTAACGGTTGACGGATTTGCGACAGTAAAAAATATAGCAACGAAGTTGCGTGTATTTTTTATTTAGCAAATTCGATGATGTACGCAGTTCGGAGCGATAGCGATGAAATGTGTACATTGTCGGATGTAATCCGTCAAACGATTTGACGCGATTCGTAGCATTGTGGAGAATTGCGTCAAATCATAATTTTTCACGAAATTGAATATAGTTTTTTCTCTTGAAAAAAACCTCCCTTAAAAACATTTTGCGAGGTTGTATATTATTGTTATTTATGTTTAACGATTTCAATGAATCTCTAGCTCTGCTAACAAGAAGAAAGCTTAGTTATTAGCATTTTTTTTTAGATGGGTCTTCCACAGCAATGCTTATATTTTTTTCTACTCCCACATGGACAAGGTTCATTTCTTCCAATCTTCTTATTAAATTTGATTGGTGTTCCTATATTCTGAGAATTAAACATTTCCTTGGTTTCTTCTTCAAGTATTTCATCATAACACCATTTGTGGTCATTAAAAACTAGCCCATCTACAAACCTAGGACTATTCTTTAGACAACCTATTCCTATCCAATAGTCCGCCTTACTTTTATATTTTCTACCTTGACTATGCCAAAGTAGTCTTTTCATTAAATCATTGATATTGTAATTATCCCATGAAATAAAAGTTATGCCAAAACTAGATATTTTGGGACCTGCCATTAGAGTGAAATTATGGGATAAATTATCCCTAGCTGTTAGAGCTTTTATCTTTTTTATATGATTTATTAAATTATCCCTAGATTCTACAGACCAGTCAAGCAAATGAAATATTACATCAGTTATCTTAGGAGTATTAAGTTCGGCTAGTTGTTTACATAAGCTTTCGAAGTCTTTGTTTTTCCATCTACTTTTTATTCTATCGCCTTTCGCTGAAGTGTTTATCCCAAGTTTAAAAGGATAATAATTTCTATCAATTAGTTGACCTATACTAGTATCTATTTGGATATAGTCTGCATTTGGGTCTCTCCAAAGTTTATTAGTTAAATGATAACCTAAATAATGCATTTCTTCATTCGCGTGAAAATACTCCATTAATTCTATTCGTTGTCGAACGTAATATAGAAAGTCGTAAGGATTGTCCAAATAGAATAAAACGAGTTCTAAATCAAAAATTGTGAGAAATAAAGGATGTGGTGATTTATCATCCTTTTCCAAAAGTACAGAGGTTTGATGAGTAAGAGTTGGATAGTTTTCAGTTGTAACTCCTAAAATATATACTTCATCAATTTCTTCTGATAATTCTATTTTGTTACCATTTGAATCATAAAAAGTTGCAGTGTTTTCAAGAATTCTATCTCTACATATTAACCCATGTTGAAAAGCATCTTGTACAGCTCCTTTGAAATCTTTCTGAAGTTGTTCGAAATTACCTCTACGAGAAAGTTGTGTTAATTTCTTCGACTTTACTTGAACACATAAAGCTTTGCTGCCTAATAGACATAAAATATCTATATCCGTATCATCATGTCCTTTTTTTGATACAATTCGAATTGATTTAAAGACTTTGTTTATTCCAAATACTTTTTCTAAAAGTTCATATGTAATTTCTTCACCAACATTCCCTCTATTGTATGCTAATTTGTCTTGGTAACTTTTATCCTCTATCATCCAATAATATGGACTTTCATAAATGGCTTCAAAGAGAGAAAAATTTATTGGAATAAAGTATCTATTACTATCTAATTGAATTATTGGTTTCGCAGAGAAAAGATTAAAGTCACCAATACTTTTAAACTGTTTATTTAGACCTTCAGAATTCGAATTAATTAAAAAATTATCGAGAAAGCTAGATATATTTTTCTGTTCACTAAAATCATCTAGTGAAATGCAAAATAAATTTAATAGTCCATCGTAGAAAGATTTCCATCCCTTTTCTACTCCTTCTTCATTAGAAAATCCATCAGCAATATGTTTTTCAGTTTCAAAAAGTTCACGATATTGATAAAACTCCATCATCGAAAGATGTTCTTCAATAATTTTGTTTCGACTACTTTTGGGAACGGATTTGTCCTTTTTTAATTTTTTGACTATATCTTCTTTATTTTCCTTTAAGCCATAAAAAGATACTTTTTTAATTTTTTCCTGATGTATATTTTTAATTTTCTGCGCAATTTCAATAACCTCCGTAGGTCTAAAATTCTTATTGTTGATTAGCCATTTCTCATCGTATTTATACTTTTTTTCTAAATGCTCTAGGTATTGGAAGTCGTAAATTCCATCTCCTGAATAAAAAATTGGTTCAATGAATGAGTTTTCTCCTCCAAAAAATTCTAATTTGTTAGGAGGATTATCAGTAGGCAATGTTTCGAATAAATTCCTAAATCGGTCGTACATTGGTTTGTTCATGGAACGATGTAATTCCTCCATTAGGGAAACAGTCTTTTTCTTTAGGTCAATAAGATCAAATGGAGAGTTTGGCTTCTCAACTTTAACTGAGTTTTGGATTAAAAAACCTAATAAGAGAGAAATTTCATTTTTGTTTAATCTATTCCAATAATCTATCTCATGCATTTGCTCAACGTCTAAATGAAAGTCTTCCATTAAGATTAAGCAAAGGGCATAAATATATCCTTTTGATTTTACGAGTTCTTTTATGTCCTCTAAAACTTCTTTTGAATCGCGAATTTCCATTTTGGGATGAGGGTTTGGATAAAATTATAACTAACAACGTTTACACGAAAATTTAATATATAATTTCGTATAAAACAAACATACAACAACCATCTCACAATAAATTACGGTTTCACGTAAAAATAAAAAACTTCCAAAAACATTTAGCGAGTTTAGATATTTTATTTTTCTAATAATCAGAACTATGCAATAGTTACTAATTTTATGTTAATTCTTTGCTATAAATACCAGTAATAGTTTTTAGCAAAATAACTACATATAATTAAATCACAATTATTACCTTCTTTATCAAAAACTATATTTATTCTATTACAATTTTTTTCAATATTAATTGGTAAATTACATTCAGTTTTAATTCTTTCAAAATATGCTTCCCACAATTTGCTGTTTTGAGGAATTGGAAATAAAACAAAAGCAATAATTCCATATTTTGTATTCAATTTCTTTGTGTCGGAAATTATTGAAGCAATATTTTTCGTAATTGGTCTTCCACATTTTTTTACACCATTAATATTCCAATTTGTATTTGGAGTTTTTAATTCAATGAAGTATGTTGAATAGTCACCATTCATAAATGTTAAATCGTATCTATCTCTACTATTTTCATATTTAGATTCAACTATAACATCTCTTAAGTTTAATTGATTTAATTTCTTAGCTAACTCAAATTTTAACCAACCCTCAAATTTATTTCTATTTTTAACAGCAATACTTATAATGTCAATATTATCTAGTAAAATTTCTGTTATTGATTTTTTTATTAAATCATCAATATTTTCATAAGTTTTAGAATTTTGTTCTATTTTAGAAGTAAATTTCATTTTTATAGTTTATATAGAAGTTTTGCCTAATCTTGTTTTCACGAAGTAAAATATAGCTTCATTAAATATCCCCTATATCTTCATTTCGTAATATTATTCCAAACATACAACAACCATTTAAAAATAAATTACGGTTTCGCGTAAAAATAAAAAACCTCCCTAAAATCACTTTTAAAGAGGTTGTTATTTATACTATTTTGTGTTCTTATACTTAAAATAAGAGTTGAGCAACAGTTACAAATATTAAGTGAAGTTAATATTGAGCATTATAAATCTTTTCAATCAAATTTTTATGATTGTTAAATATAATATTATGAATATCAATTTTTTCGATATAATCTAAAAATAGAGTAATACAAAAATCTTCGTCAGATAAATGTGTGCTGTTCGGAATAATTGTTACATTACAACTATCTTCTAATGAAGTAACATATTCTCTTATAGTTTTTTTGTTCATTAAATATTTTATCGCATCTCTATTGCCTGTTGAATCTACAATTATTTCACTCAAATTAGTTGTCGATAATTCTGGTCTATTATTTTTTTGTGAATTAAACTGTTGTTCAAGCTTTTGATATCTTGTTGAAGTAACATTCTTCGTTTCATTAATAATATTATCTAATATGGTATAAGAATTACTTTCAATTGTTGCAATTTCCAGAGTTGTTACAAATGATAAGTACTGATGTAGTTTATTTAAATCACTAAATAATGTTGATTCAATGCAGTAGCCATCGTGACATAACGATTCAGAGGTTGAACCTAATTTACTTTTTATAGTATTATTTAATTCATTACTCTTTTGAATAGATGTAAAATCTTTATCAGTAACAACAACATATTTTTTATCATTAAATAATTGACTTAAAGTTCTTTTATTGTGTTCCAATTTAGTACCCAAATTATCTTTTCCTCTTATATGAAAATAGTAACATTTCTTAATTTCAGATTTATTTGTTATTATATCAGATTCTACAAATTTTTCTAAAATTTTGGTGATATATTTTTTGTCATCTTTACCTTCTACAAAAATTATATTATCTGAATTATTGAGTCTTTCTAAAGTTAAAATAGGACTTCCAAAATCTTTTTTAATTAAATCACCATCTTCTATATGTTTTAATTCTTTTGAAAGTTTTGTATCCTGACTTAAATAAAATAATTCTCCATCATCTGTTTCATTTACAAAGCTATCATTGTGGCTAATAATAAACGATTGATTATGTGATAATGCTTTAAGATTTGTAATTAATCTTTTTTGTAGAGCCAAATGTATGTGACTATCAGGCTCATCTATTAATAGTATATTTAGCTTTGAGTCTAAATAATCAACAGTAGCAAATATTTCTGAAATTTGTATTAATCCACTACCTTGTAAATGAAGATCAAACTGTTTAGTTTGATTTAATACTTGTAGGTTAATATATTCGTCTTTATTTTTTTGATTTTTATTTAGTATTTTAAATTTTATTTCAGAACCAAGAACGTTAGAAACTTGATGTTCTAATTGCTGTAAATCTCTATGTAAAAGAATTTTATTACGTAGAACTTCCTGCGATTTACCACGCATAATTTTTTTTCTAACTTGACCTTCATTCATAAAAGGTTCTTGTGCTAAAACTTGAGCTATCGGGCTTGTTTGATATAAAAAAATAGCTTCATCAAGTTTTATATTCTTTGTTTTTAGATGTGTCGAAAACGAAAGAAATTGTTGATTATTATATTTTAAAACACGTAGGTACGCGTTTGAAATTGATTGAGGTCTATTTATTTTAAATTGTAAATCAAATTGTACTTGACTTCCCGATATGTCTGTATCAACAATTGTCAATCCAATTAATGCTTCATTTGGAGTTGAATTATATAAATCAGTATCTTTTGCAAGCCTTAAAAAATTTAAATCTTTATAAGGTAAATAAAGATTATTTCCAACATAAAAATCCGTTTTATTTGGTCTAATATACAGTTGGTAACATCTATACCAAGTTTGTAAAGCTTCAAAAATTGTGGTTTTGCCTTGATTGTTCTCACCAATAATTACATTAAATTTCTCATTAGGATAAATAGATAATTCCTTGATACATTTAAAGTTTTTGATAAATATTTTAGAAATAAACATTTATAGATTATAGTTTTTATACAATTTTGGTTATTTATGTCATCTTAATTTACGAAGTAAAATATAGATTCGCTAATTTAACTTCAAATATATAAAATAATCTAATTTATAACCATTGTTGTGTAAAATATTATAGAATAATTAAAGATTCTATATAGAGCCCTTTGTTTATATTATATATAAACAAAAACTCTGGAGTTAGACAAACCTAAAATTAACTCCAGAGTACTATTACTAACTTTAACATGCCTACTGGTTAATACTACTAATTTAGTATATTGATTTTAAACAAAACGTTTTTAATTACTTAAGTGTTTTATTTATTTTTTCTATAATTACATACAAATTCTTGAAGAGCTTTCACAAATTCAGGATTATTGATTTCTTTTGTATCTCCGTTAACATCTGATAATTGAATTTTAGTAGGCAAACCAGCTTTAAGTAATCGTTTATATTCATTTTGTAACGCTTTTGCTAGTCCTGTAGATTTTCTTGGATTGGATTGTAACAAATCTATGTTATCTACTTCTAATATTTCACCTAATTCATCTAATCTTTTTAAACTAGGTTGAGAAATATTAGAATTCCATTTACTAATCGTTGTATCATCTAAATCAAGAAATAATGATAATGCAACAACTTGTAAAGATGAATCTTTTATAGCTTCTTTTATTTTATTAATCTTTTTTGACATATTTTTAAAAAAACTTGCATTATATTCCAGTTATTTTTTATACATTTGTTTTAGCGAATTGATAATTAGTCTATAAAGACGAATTAAAACGATGTAATCTCGAACCGAAATGACCAATTTTATTATCGAGAGTATCGTGGAATCGCTCCATGTCTGAAAAGTTTTGTACTTTCGCATACGGCATGGGCGGTTTTCACATATACTTTAGGTAATAACTTATAAAATCGAAGGATTTATAAGTGGGTTTGGTCACCCTCGGTCCTAAGTAGTGAAGCCGCCTTGCTTTTTTGCAAGTATTTCTTCATACTCGAGAAACATCGTTCCATAAAACCCAACACAAAATGAGAACGAAACAATTTCCATTCATCCGTAAAAAACCGCCAGACAAAGTCTGTTGGTGTTACTAATTCTTTTAAAGAACAAACCTCCGTTTTTATAACATTTTTAAAACACGGATCGTAAAGCAAAGGGTTATCCTTTCTTTACACGCTCTCTATCAGAGCCTCGGTAATGAGACTTTGACAGTAACTGTTATACTCTTTTTTTCGCACACTAAAAGTAAACCCTTTATTGCCATTTTCCAAATTTATTGGGCTCTGCTACCTATTATTTAGATGTGAGATGTGAGATTTTAGTATTGAGAGGATTGTATTATGTATTAAGTACAAATTAGATGTTAGATATGAGAATTGAGATTTTAGAGTTGTTAAAAGTGATAACGAATTTGAGTATTGAAACAGGATCTAGAAATCGGCATTAAAACTCTCACGTTAAGAAAATGTTTGAGTGCAACGTTAAAAAGGTTTTAGCCCGCAGGGTTTGTAAAACCTTTAGAGGAGTGAAAACATTTTTAGTAGAGAGGTTTACGGCCAAGTCTTTTTTCGTTAGTTTTTTTGACGAAAAAAAGTGACAAAAGATTTCTTGAAATGACAGAATATTAGAGAAATTATGTGTTAAAAAGTGTTAAAT